>DASVFI010000078.1:0-49759 GCA_036380115.1 Nitrososphaeraceae archaeon
TGGTGCATCAGATGCAACTTCTGGCCAGATATTTGATACAAGTATAATAAATGGAGGAGAATTCAAAGTCCTAGAGACAACAAACGTTGATGCAGGATCACATCCCTACTATTGTACCGTCCATCCTTACATGACTGGTACTTTGGTTGTACAATAAAAAATAAATAATAAAACAATGGAAAAATAGATACAAAGAAGATAAAAAAAGAATCGAGAAAATAAGACTATGTTACTAAAAATACTTTCTTTTTCTACACTCTCAATACTTTTCACCTTGATATTTATCGGTGGTTATGTCAGTGCATCTGGCGTAGGTTTATCATGTCCAGATTGGCCCCTATGTCCTGCAGGATTGATTCCATTGGCAGATTTTATAATAGAATACATTCATCGTACTATAGCAGCAATTACAGGGTTGATGATTATCCTTACAATGGTATTTACACTTAAATCAAAACAAGCTCCAAAAGGAATGAAGATTGCTTCTATCATTGCAGGAGCGGCGGTAATGGTTCAAATTACTTTGGGTGCTTTTGTAATTATAGAGCGCCTCCATGCTCTTCTAGTAACCTTGCATCTTGGTATAGGAATAATATTGTTCTCTATGATAGTTATGGTGACCATGTATGCTTGGAGAATACAAGATAATAAAGAAAAATCTTTTTCAAAATTAGAGAAATCGACTGTTTCTTGATTCTTTCTTTTCCTTTTTCCTTCTCTTTCTTTTTAGCAATTTCTCATACTGGTATTAGAATAAAAAATATCTTTTTCTCTTCTTTTTCCAAATTTCTTTAATTCATTATTTATTTGCTTTAATGTCTTTGTGATCCATCTATATCTTGGGATATTGATTTTTATACACTTTTATTTTCCTGTATCTTCTTCTTTCGTCTTCTGTTTGTAATAAATATAATTCCCATTACTACGAAGGGGGCTGCTACAGCAAAACTAATCAATGAATAAAAAATATATCCAAAAGGATTGAGTGTACTAATATTAAATGTGTATGTTATAGTGTTTCCACTATAGTATATATCTTGTAAATATACATAGAAAACATAATTTCCTGGTTCTAGAAACTTGTAGTCAAATTCGTGATGACCATTTGTGACTACAATTTGAGGAATACTGTCAATATCTTGACCATTTTTTGTTATTTCAATAGAAACTGGAACGTCGGATAGTTCTGTACCATCTGTACTAGATATCCTCATCATTATCTGTGTATTTTCACCAGTTGTTGGAATCTCTGGGTTCGTAGCAACTTGTACATAATATTTTCCTATTTTCTGTCCTGAAGAATTAAAAAGTTGATGTGCATAAATATCTTTGATAAAAATCTGAGATGCTGATACTAAAAGAAAATTTCCTAAAATAATACCAAAAAGAATTGATAAATATACCCTATTGACTTTTCTCATTCTTCTTTGCTGGTTATGTATATACCACAATCCTCTCTTAAAGGTAACGGATGGATTAGCAAAAGATATATAGTAGAATAGAATCTGCCAAAATAATAATGGCAGAATCTTCTAAATCGTCAAATTTAAAATTTTCAGATAAAGTTGTTGTGGTTACAGGTAGTGGAACAGGAATCGGTCAGGCTATTGCTAAAAAGTTTGCAGAAAAAGGTGCAAGTATTATCATAATGGGAAGAAGAAAGGAACCATTGGATAAGACTAGTGATATCCTTATGGAGATCATGAAAAAAGTTGGATCATCAGGTACTGTTAGGGCTTTTTCAGGAGTTGATGTTTCAGATGAAGTTGGCATTAACGAAATGTTCTCAAGTATTAAACAAGAATTTGGTAAGGTTGATATTATTGTAAATAATGCAGGAGTTTCTGGTCCTGTAAAGACATTTACTAATGCTTCCTTCCAGGATTTTAAAGACTGTGTTGCTATCCATCTTACCGGAACTTTTTGGACGTCTGTTCAAGGACTTAAAGTAATGGAAAAAGGTTGTAAAATAATAACAATTGCTACATTTTTTACTGAGGAAAATAAATATGAACAAAGACCCTATAGATTCAGGACTCCCTATACTGCTGCACAAGGAGCAAAAAATAGATTAGCTGAAGCGTTAGCATGGGAGCTAGTGGGTGAGGGTATAAAGTCTGTAGCTACAAATCCAGGACCGGTACATTCTGATAGAATTTATAAAACTGTTTATCCAAAAGCTGCTGCTGAATTTTTACGTATAGGTGGATATCCTGGTCTTGAATCAACAGAGGTCGAGGTAGCTGCAACAAAAGGATTAGAGCTTTTAGGAGAGCCTTCAGAGGTATTTTCAAAAGGTACGATGGAAATAGCAGAGCAGATATCAAATTCCCGATCATCTGTATCATCTAATAGTTATTCTTCTTCCTCTTCTTCCTCCTCCTCTTCCTCTTCTGCTGCTACCTCCTCCAGTCAAGAGGATCTAAATAAAACTATTAGTGGAATGTTGATAAAAATCCAGGAAATAGCAGAAAAAATCCAAAATAATACAAGTAAAATGATAGTAGATAATGAATTTTTAAGTCAAGAAGAAGTGGCGGAGATGGTTCTAACCTTATCAGATGATACAATCAGTAAATTAATCAACGGTAGAGTTATTCCCAATGATAGGGTATTTTATCCTGTTAAACCTATTGTTGGAACTTCTGTAGATGCTAATAACATACAAGATTTAAAAGAAAAGGTAGTAGTTATTACAACAACTTCTTCAAAAGAACAAGATGTACAGAGAGTTATTAGCCTTGCAAATAAACTAAATGATATTGGTGTGAAACAAGTAATAATCCTTAGTAGAAATTCTGATGATATGAAATTTTATAAAGATTTTCATAGTCATTCTTTAGACCTTTTAGATGAAGAGAAAGTTAAGAGAATTTTTAATACTGCTAAAACAAAATTTGGAAATATTGATGCTGTTATTCATTTTACAGGTGATTATGATTATAATCGAAATTTATCATCCTTGTCTAGACAAGAATGGGATGGGCTGGTAAATAATTTTATCCATATCCCAGCATTGATAACTAGAGAAGCAGTAAGATTTATGGCCCCAGATGGTGCAATTCATCAACCTGCAAAATTCAAAGATTCTAAAGGAATAATAGTCATTCTTGGCCCTGATTCTCCTTCTGGAAAGAAAATCTCTGGATTGTCTAGAGCAAGATCTGAGGTGTTTCGAGGTGCCCTAAGACCATATACAGCTACAGTAAATCAAGAATTATCCGATGTATTAGGATCAAGAATCAGATTGTACCTCGTTCTAGCAGGAAATGTCGAAGGAGTTGAACCAGATATGGGAAATGTTACGACTTCTATACTAAATCTGATCTCTGGTTCTTCATTGAATAAAAATGAATCAATCTTCTATATTGATGAAGGAAAGAAAAGTAATTAGATAGGTTGATTGGCGGACTGCCATAATGCCATACTCTGTCTCTCTACTCTACTCTACTCTACTACCTCTCTTTATCTAAAATGTTCTAATACAATTAATAATGCTTCAAAATCAGAGATTGAAAAGATAAAATCAACCAACTATAATATTATTACTAATAATAAAAATTGAAATCACCTAAGAAAAGACACTAGACATAGTAATTGTTTCTCTTTTACCACATTATATTAGGAATGGGCAAAAATTCTGTTTTTATTTTATTTTCTGCCTTAAATAATGCATCATTTATGATATTTAATGCTGTATTATTTGCTATTTTAAAATTGATTAAATATCCTCCAATCTGACCAGCATTAAAAAGAACATCACATAGCAAATCTAATATATTCTTAAACTCATGTTCTGATTCTCTAATATGGGGATTTAATAAGGATCTAATACTTTTCATTACTGTTAATGAAGGAGTTAGTGTCTCAACTAGGTCTTTAAAACTAGATACATTACAAATTTCATTATACAAATCATCTAAAACAATTTTTGTAGTCCATATAGCTCTACTGGTTTTTCTAATACCATTCAATTCTGATGAGATTAACGACGAGTATTGAATATTGTTCTCTTTTATGGAAATGACTAGTTTCTTCATCACTTGTTCATTTTGAATTTTTAATTCATTGAAAATAGTTTGAAGCTTTATAGTCTCATTGTTAATTCTGTATTGTATTTGATTTATCTTTGGTCTCAATGGTATATTGTATTTTATTAGATAAAATTCACTATCATATAAAAATGGAGAATTATGACAAATCGTAGTTATATCTTGGGAGTTTAAATCGAAATCGTCGTCTTTTTTTATCTCTTTAGATTCTGTTGCTGCTGCTGCTGCTGCTGCTGCTGCTGCTGCTGCTTCCGCTTCCGCTTCCGCTTCCGCTTCTTCTGTTGTCGTAGTCGTCAAAGAAGAAATATTTTCTATGATTTCTAAATTGTCATTTTCTCTCATGAAATTCGATCGTCTTTTCTTGTAGTAGGTATATAATACCATCATGATCGATGTTTAATAGTAACTGTGGTTACAACAATCAAAGTTACAAATTTCCACTTAGCTTAGTATTTTTTTTAGTTTTGACACAATCTAATTGACAAAGGGATTTTATTTTAAATCTTATTTTATGAAAATATCAATGAATCAGAGACACATCCATGATGACTCTTCCTTCCAGGATATAAATATTAAAAACAACAATAAAAAAGCTTTCGGATCGCGAAAACAATATTTTCCAAATCATGACAGTCTTGATAACAATACCACTCGATGTGTCAATAATATAAATATTGAAAATAATGATCTCATAGGCAATTTAGAAGAATTTGGTCTATCGCAATATGAAGCTCGTGCTTATTTAACCATGATAGGTAAAGGTTCGCTATCTGCTAGTGAAATAGCTTATTATTCTCATTTACCAAGAACAAAAATTTATCTAACCTTAAAAAAATTAGAGAAAAAGGGATTATCTGTAATTTCTCAACAAAAGCCTCTAATATGTAGTGCAATAAATCCAACCGAAGCTTTTGAAGAAATTGTAATAATACAGGAACAGAAACTGAGAAATATGAAACGAGTTGTTGAAAAATTACAAAAGATTAATGATGAAAGTAATTCTTTTAAAGGCCTAGAAGAAAAAAGATATTTTATACTAGATCCTAAATCTACTCTTCAAAAATTATCTATCCTAGTTGAGAATTCTAGAACTAGTATTAACGCAATTCTTGATGTTTGGGGTTTGAGATTAATTTCTGAATGCACCTCATCTTTAATTAAAGCTATTACTAAAGGTGTAAAGCTCCAATTTTTAATTTCAAATCAATGTATTGGCAGTGAATATTTATCTTATTTACCAGACGAGATTATGATAAAAATCGGAAATGTTTTTTCAAATATTATTATACTAGATTCAGGTAACATAATAAATATCGATGGTGGAAACGGTAAGGCTGCATTATTTACTTCTATTGATATATTAGGATTTTCATACATGAAAATTTTTGAAGAAGAATGGAAAAAAGCTGTTGAGATAAAAAATTTGAATAAAACTGAATCATTAAATCAATTAAAAGCCGTCCAAATCATTAAATTTATTGAAGACCTTTCCTGTTTCTCAACTTCTCAATACTTGTATTCTGTTTATCTTTCAAATGTGTCTTCATTAAAAGGTAATGATAAAAGGTTTAATGACTTGGTTTATACTCCTCCTCCTCATTCTCCTCCTCCATCTTCTTCTATCCGAACTCCTCCCATTTCCTATCCTAGCCAGGAAGATACCACTATGTATGAGATTAAACAAGGTAAAATTGGAGCAACTTATGAAAGTAACCCTAAGACTTATTTCAACAAAAATTATGCTTCCTTTATAAATTATTTGGGCAAATATGGGATCAATCTCAATGATTTCACTATCGAAGAACTTTTTCAAACAGTAAATTTATCACTAAAGATGAACTATTCCGGAGAATTACGGTATGACAAAAAGAATAATATTATAAGTATATATTCTAAAGGCAAAACCAAATCATTAGTTATATTGACAATATTATTAAGTTCGTATTTCTTAAATTTAAAATATGAGATAGATATTGCTCCAAATATTTCAGAGATATCTAGTGATGATGAAATTAAGACAGATGCGTTTCATCTTAAATTTTCTAAATCTCAACATTAATTTTTGTTGTTATTTTAATTTTAAGTAAATTTTTTTATTTCATTTTATCTATGTGCAGATATATGGATACGATAATTTAAAAAAATTTATAATAAAAGTAATACTTTCAATGATGTAGGATTTTATAGAATATAATAAAAGAAGAATTAAATTAAAAATTCCAATAATTAATAATAAATAATAATTGTATATGATTGTAATTTTAAGTGCAAGTTGATACCTTTTGCTGTTTTTATCGTATTAAAGCCTTAAATGATATTATATTGTATATTACAATATTATGAGTTGTATTTATGTAATCTTATATCCTTAAATCATATAATATTTCATAAATATCAGTATAATTCTTATATAAAATTTTTTTATTCTTATCAACATTCTCATAGCAAGAAGATAGTATTAAAAAAATGATCTAAAATCTTATAATACTTCACTATAGTTTAAGTACCATGAGACGAGGGAGGAACCAGTCAGCTGTCATAATAATATCCACATTTCCAAATAAGGAATCCATAATTCAGAATGTTAATGATCTAATTATTGAAAAAAGATTATGTGCATGTATTAGTTTAGTTCCTATAAGATCATTTTATTCTTGGAGTAACAAACTGGAAGATCATGAGGAAATCATGGTGTTGTTGAAAACAACCAAGTCTTTGGCTACAAAACTAAAATTAGAAATTGCAAGACTTCACCCATACGATGTTCCAGAAATTATTGAAGTTAAGATGAATGATGTCTCAAAGTCATATTTAAAATGGATGATAGATTCAATTAAAAGCTAAAATTAAAGATAATTCTATTTTTTTGTCATCATTATTTTAATATTTTCGGTTCTAATGTTTGTATATGCATCTAAGGACATTAATTTACAGATTGCAAATATTGGAGATAGTAGATCCTGTATACTATTGTTATCCAAAATGAAAAGATGCCAAAATTAACCTAGATCCTACAATAGCAGAGGAGAAGGAATAAATTCAAAAGAATAGTCAGCCGGAAAACCTCAATTGAGAATATTTTACTCAATCTTTGGCTTGGATGAGAATAAAACAACAATTAATCATCATATAACAAATTCTGAATGGGACTCAAAACAGCATCTATTATTATGTTCTGTTGAACTTGGAGATAGGATAATTAAGAATTCATATAGATGTACTCAAAAATACCTATGAATAAAAATGTAATAAGTTGGGTTATGTAAAACTACTTAAATTGCTAACAATAATAGAGGTAAAGATACATTACCATATACTTCTAAAATGTTAGAATAACGAATAAAAAATTAAGAAGAAGAATTTTTCATTAGATACTTTATTATTGTGAATAAACATTATTTATCGAATTTGGTATCTAAGCAATCCAATTATACCTCCTAGTGCAGATACTCTTAATCCTATATCCGTTGAAGAATCAACAGCATATACATTAGCTCCATACGTTTCAGCTATATTCAGAAGATTTATTATTTCTTCTTCCTTCAAGTCTTTGAATATAGAATCAGAAAAAACAAGTGAATCAACGGATTTCATTTTGATTGCAGCAGAGACTTCTGTAAATCCCATGACATATTTTTCTTCACCTCTATTTACTTGTAACATAATATTGTCTAATATGCTAGATACAATAGATATTTTACTTGAACCCATAGCTTCTTTAAGTGAAGGAGACCTGAGAAATACCATTATTCCATCTTCGCCTGCCACATCAACTCCATCAATAACAGTTGATTTATTTTTAAAACTGGATTTTTTATCCATAATAAAATTGTAAAATCTTCTTTTTGTTTCTCCAGGTCCAAATATTATTAGTCTGTAGTTTCCATCTTCGTGTAATATGTTATGCACTGAATGATATACTTCTTCAAAGAAGACTTCAATATTTGGATTATTTTTTGCTGCGTGTACATAGTATTTTCCACTTTGTCCAGAGTAAATATTTGGAATTATCTCTAGATGAGTACCTGTTATTTTCGCAATTCCAGCTTCTTTTGTATCAATGGCTGCAATAATAAAACTTCCTGCTACATCTGATTTCAAAAGTTTTAAATCTAAATCGTCCCATCTTTTACCTTTGTCAACAACAATGTTGTTTCCAATTTGAACTATAACCGAATGATAGGTTCCTTTTGGAACAAGACTATTGTTTGACTCAATTATTGTTCCTGCTATTCTAAGTCTATCAATAGATTCATCAAGTCCTATTTTCTCTACTTTAACTGATACACGAATTTTAACTCTTTCTCTGTCGGGTCTGGAATATTCTTTTTCAAATTTTATTACTCTAGTTGTATCAGACACTACTATATCGCCTGTTTTTATAATTCTTCTTAGAGTAAAAAGATCGTCAGAATCTTCTGGAATAATATATATCGCCTTGCCAGAAGAACTTGGTACCTCTTTACTTATCATGCTTTAATTAATTATACGAGAGGCTATTATTGCTGCTTTATTTCAAATTATACAGCGGCACTCGAATTTATTTCAGTGGATTCATTTGATTGATCTTTTGGTTTGTTTAAATTTTGAGATGATATAAGATAGTCATCTACCCATTCCTGAGTTAATACTCCTGATTCAACTAAGTTAACCAATGCGTTGGGAGATGCTGTCCCACTAACTTTACCCGTTTTTTTCCTGATTTGTCGCCACTTTAACTGGGTATTACCACTTTTGGAAGAATATATAATTCCTAAAATTTCCTTTGCATTTACAAAAGTCATTTCTCTAATTCGTTTCAAAGTTACTTTATCTACTGCCTCAATATATATAGCTCCTGGTCCGTCTTCTCTTTCTGGAAAGACTTCAAAATCACGCAAATAACTTTCAGGAATAAAAGATTTACAAGTACTAACAATAATAAATTTTCTAAAACTTTCAAGTGATGCACTAGTATCTATATTAACCAATGTAATCTAAAAACAAATTGCCATTTATCAAGTTTATGAAAAATTTTTTTTAAAAAGTCATTTAGACCTATTTCTTTTATTGCTGTTGTAATTTACATGTTTAGGCATCATAGAAAATGTTATTTGTAACGTTTATTGTAAAAAACAAAATAAAAGTTATTAAAAGCCTGCCGTTATGTATAGATACTTCCTGCATCCGATTTCTTTATCTCTATAGTAACTTTATCTCCTACTTTTATATTCATATCCTCATAGTCTTTCATGCTTATTTTGAAGGTAGGACTGTCTCCTGTCATTCCTCCTCCTCCACCCATACCTCCAGAAATCATTTTTGATATATCACCCATTGCTTTTGGTAAGTTTTTCATTAAATCTTCTGGAGAAGTAAATGCCATAACATTAGGACCAAAAGGATTCATTCTTTTATCACTTCCAGGTTTGTAGTCGTGAGGATCTGAGAATGTTACATAAACATAAGGACTGCCGTCTTGTGTGGCCTCAATTCTAGAGGCAATAAATTCTCTTTTCATTCTAAGTAAACTTGTAGTGATTTCAATTTATAATTTTGGATATTTTAGTATCAGTTAAGTTAACAGTAGGAAAAATAGTTTGTATTTTCTATCAATATAAAAAATAATACTTAAATTTGCTCCTATTGTGTATAAATCTCAAAGGATATATCAAGGAAATAATTTTCAAACCTAAATAGTTTAAATATAAGAAATATGAATAGCAATAGTTTTACATCTTTCGATTAAGACTACAAACAGAGCAAAGAAAGAGATATTCGTAAAATAGCATACCAAATTCAGATTTATCTAATGGCATAGTAATATTGGTTATTATTATAATTGTAAATAATCAAACAAAAATCATCAAGTTAATGACTGGAGTACTTAAGGAAGAGATATTCAAGATATTATAAAATAGTCTTAGCTATTAAGTAGATATGATTTCTTTTAGGTAAAGATCACTATCAAGCTTTGAAAATAATGAAAGATCAATGTCAGTACCTGAAAACATTATTTGTTGTAAATACTTTCCTGCTTCTTTATTTTTCCACCATGCTTCACCAAAGTTATTTTGTAAATGAACATCCAATTCTTTAGCTCTAACAGCTGCAAACAGATAACTGGGAACATACATTGTAGCTTCTGGAAGTATATGATGTAACATCCAATATTCTCCTGGAATTTCAATTCCGGTAAAATCTTTTACTAATTTTGAATATAATGAATTAGAATCTTCAATACCTAAATGCTCTTTCCAAAAACTTGATTTCATAAGAGAATTCGCAGAATAAAACGTAACAAAAAATAATTCCATAAAATTATTTCTTGATTTCAATTCATCTAATACATTACTATCATCTATCCCAAGTGTAGATTTGAGAAAAATTTTATTTTTTGTTAAACGTTCTAACAATATAGAAAAAATCTCTGCAACGCCCATAGAAATATGATATTTTTTCCAATATTCTATTTCTGGATTTATAGAACTTGCATGCATAGCATGTCCAGACTCATGAAAACATCCTTGTAGATCAAAATAAGGGCTTTCAGATTTATATAAGATTCTAATATCATAAGGTATTTTAACAAAAAAGCATATTGGCGATGGATATTTATTTTCTCTGTCTTCAATATCAAAATTTATCCGGTTTAAATCAAAATCTAATATTTTCAGAATTTTTTTAACTTCTTTTACTGGATTAATATGTTTAAATGTATCATCAAAATCTTTATAAATTCTATTACGAAAAAAATAAAAATCATCATAATATTCTGCATTTCTTTTTAAAATTTCTTGTGAAACTTGTTGAAGAGATCTTTTGAATGGATTCCTTGCCTTATCTCCCATATGTTCAACAAAATCTATAAATTTTGTATATGTTATTTTTTCATTCATCAAATATCCTGATAGAGGATTTAATTGATTACCATAATCCATATAAATACTACTATTACTACTACTACTACTATTGCTTTGTTGAATAGTAGTAGCAGTAGCAGTAGTAATAGTAGTAGCAGTTAAATAAAGCGAGCGTATCTTTTCAAATCGGTTATAAATAATAGGAGAGATATATTTTGTTTTTTCTATAAATTCATCAAAAACTTTCTTTCGTTTATGAGAATCTTTTTCAATGTTATTGAATTGCCTCCAGGTATTCCAATTTATTTTTTTATCATTAAACTTATAATTTGAAACTATTTTTTTTGTTCTTATATCGTGTAATTTAAGTTCTAAGTTTTTAGTTGAGGAATCTACAAAATTTTCTATAACTGAAACAAAAAGATCAATAGGTTCTTTATAGTTCTTTAAAAATAATTCTGAGTTTAACAATCGTAAATCTGCAAGAGAAAGTATCGATTCTTTTGAATGTTTGAGTCCTGCATATTTTTTATAGATCTCATCATTTTCTGCAATTAGGAGACATTCATCTATATTACACCATTGTAGAATATTCATTTAAAAAACCAGATAAATTATAAAATCGATTTATATAAAATTATTTAATTTGAATTATAAAAATTTTATTTTATTTACTATTATTTAACATAGAGAAACTTTTTCTAAGGGTGACTCGAATTATTGCACCATTTCACAATTTGCATATTTGATTAACTATTGATTAAATTGACAAAATTACAAAATTTTGATAATGCTAATTAATTAATTAATTAATTAATTTTTATTCTCGATATTTTCATTATATTACTAAACTGTTTTAACTAATACTATTAGTTGAATTGTGTATAATTACAAATTATATTCTTTTTTAAATCTTTCTAAGGATATATACTATTATAAATATCGTTACAATAAATTAAATTAATTTTGCATATTTATTGATAAATATTCAAAAATATGGTATTTACATTTCTGTTTGGATAATGTTTATAAAAAATTACTAGTTAGTTATTCAAAGATGACATTGCAATTTAAGGTCTGAATGATATTATGTATCAGTATTCATGGATAACCATTTTAGCAATAATTGGATTAAAGAAAAAAAACGCAATTCTACTGACATTCTAAGGGATAGTCTAAAATCTCAACAGCCACTAAAACCTAAAATGGAATTAGCTAAAAATAAGATTGAAACACAAAACAGAAAACTCGATTCAATGATGGAAAAACTAAAAGCGCGTGAAAAGGCGTACTTTGAACAAGTAATTTCTTCATTACAAAAGCATGATTCACAACAGGGAAAAATGATTTCTAATGAACTAGCACAAGTTAGGAAGACTTCTAGAACCATGTCCCAAATAAAATTAGCTCTTGAACAAGTCCACATGAGACTAGAATCTACAATAGATATAGGTGATTCAATGGCAGCTTTAGGCCCAGCAATGGGTGCTCTATCGAGTATAAAAGGTAAAATAAATGACGTTTTACCCCAAGCTGATGGAGAATTGAATGAACTAAACACAACATTTAACGAGATTTTAACAAATGCTAGTGGTATGGGAAATAATACATTTGATTTTAATAATTATGGGGAAGATGTTGGTAAAATACTAGATGAAGCTAGTTTTTTTGCTGAACAAAGAACAGATATGGACATACCAGATGTACCTCGAGGAGGAGGAAGAGGCGAAAGGGATATCCAAAAATCACGTTCAGTAAGAGAATCCTCTGAAAATTATTAATATCATATAATTAAATTCCATTTATTTTTCTTCAAATAAATCATAAGGAACTTGCCCAACAATCTCTTTCCATCTGATAAAATAGAATTTTTTAAAATAATAATATCTAAAAACTATGAAAAATAATTAAAATCAACTTTTCTAATACATATGGATGAAGATATAATTTTTTTACATATATGGTATAGGTATTAACCAGATATTGAAATAATTAAATATACTTTTTGAATAATAATTACACACTCGAGACCTGATAATAATAGAAAATATCCTTAACAAAATGGAAGCAAAGTTAAACAATTCAGATAACCTAGTGAGACTTACAGCTTTAAAAGAACTGCAAATGGAAGAAGATAATGATCCCTTCAAGATATTAATAGGAACTATTCTATCTGCTCGTTCAAGAGATGAAAATACATCAAAAATTGTACGTAAACTTTTTCAGACATATAAGAATGCAAGAGAATTAGCTAGCGCAGATCTTGATGATATTAAATCAATTATACGGAGCATAGGTTTTTACAATACTAAAGCAGAAAGGATTAAGCAGGTATCTAAGATCATTGTTGAAAAGTTTCATGGAATTGTACCAAATGAAATTGAAGATCTTTTAGGATTGCCTGGTGTAGGAAGAAAAACTGCAAACTGTGTTTTAGTATATGCTTTTAGTAAGCCTGCAATACCAGTCGATATCCATGTTCATAGAATTTCTAACAGAATTGGTATTGTTAAAACACCGAACCCTAAAAAAACTGAGGAAGAACTAATAAAAATAATAGATAGAAAATATTGGTTAATTTTAAATAATACTTTTGTAAGGTATGGACAAAATATTTGTCTTCCTATAAGACCCAAATGCGAAATTTGTAGTCTAAAAGAAGTATGTAACTATTATATAAATCAAAAAAAAAGAATTAATTAAAATTTAACCATCACTATCTCTTTTCTTAAATTTAAGCAAAGAAAATACTACTCCTCCAACTACAACCAACATAACGATAGGTAGAAAATACAATGGAGAATCTCTTGGATCGCCATATACAAGATCAAATGAAAGATATCCATCCACCGTGTTTATTGGAGCATCGGTATCATCCTTTCCGTATACCGCAATTGATCCTAAATTAAAACCATCTAACGATAATTTATCAATGACGATTCTTTTACCATTAGTAACTGTTAAACCTTGATTGTTAGCATGTGATACCATAAGTGGTTCATCACGAGACCATCCATAAGTATCTTGTTCGTGCAGTCGCATATAACCACTTTCATTTGTATTAGCAGCAACCCAAAATTTATTATTATGTTCAAACATAGCTAATTCAATGAATTTTTCACTTGGTGCATTTTCCATCAATTTAATAATCGTTTTTGCTTCAGACGAATTATTATAAGTCATATTATTCTCGATACCTAGAATAAAACTAACGTCTATAGGAGTGTCGTATGTATAGATCACTGGATTTTTCCGATCTGTATTAGATGCACTAAATGGGACAACAAAACTCTCACTACTTTTTGATTTTACTGCTTGGAATTTTTCCCCTGTAGATTCAGATACATTTTGAGCATAAACAAAATGATTTGAAAAAAATATCAGTAATATGAATACAGTAGTGATAGCTGCAAATGAAGGAATCTTTATTAAATACAATAGAGAATTTGCATACATTGACTACATTTTATATACTGTTTTAGAGTAATATGAACGTAAATCAAAGCCAAAAACAAGCAAAAGAGCAGAATAATTTAGTTAACTAATATTGATTTATAGTGATTCCATTAAATAAAATAACAATAGAATTTGCAAAAGAATAAGAGTATAACTTTTACAAATATCAAGAAACAAATGGATTTTGAAATTTTATAATTACATCTGCAATTTCTGGTCTTAGTAGATGTTTTCCTGGCAATTCTCCAGAAGTGACCATCTTTCTCATTCTTGTCCCTGATAATTCTTCTTTATATTCTGAACCATGAGGACAATTTCTCTCATTAGCATATCCTAAGCATTTTTTACAATAATAGAAGGCTGGAAAGAATATCGGTTGAATTCCTATATCTGGATATTCTTTAAAGATTTCATGAGCGGCAAAAGGATGATAATAATCACTTACACCCGCATGATCTCTTCCGACTATAAAGTGAGAACAGCCAAAGTTTTTTCTCATAATAGCATGATGAATCGCTTCTTTTGGTCCTGCATATCTCATTTCGGTATGAAGAGTAACAAACATTACTCTATCAACTGGAAAATAATTTTCGATTAAACTTAAATAAGATTCAAGTATCACCTCGTCTTTAAAGTCACCTGTTTTCTTTTTGCCTATCAGGGGATTAATAAATAGTCCATCATAGATATTTAATGCGGCCTTTTGAAGCATTTCATGTGCAATATGTGGAATATTTCTGGTTTGGAACCCAACCATAGTTTTCCATCCTTTCCTTTTAATCTCTTCACGAGTTTTTATAGGCTCCCTCCTATAATTTCTTAAGTTACGGTTGTTTATCTTTTTATTAACATTAATTTTTCCAGAAACTAAAAATTCTTTCATTTTAAAGGTCTTTGATACACCTGGATGTTTTTCATCATCAGTATGATATAATGCTCTAACCATGTCTAATTTATCGTATGAATAAAACTCATCAAAGTATAAAGTTGCAAAATGGTCTCCATTATTCTTTAAAGATATTTCACGATAATCTTGTATTTTGTTTGCAATTGATTTATCCACATCTAAGAGTATAGGAATTGTCCATGGCAGTCCATTTTTTAATCTTCCCGATTTTAGGATATTCTCAAAGTCGTCTTTTCCAATAAATCCTTCCAATGGACTAAAAATACCATCTCCAATATTTTCAACATCATTTCTCAAGTTATCATCAATTTCAATGGAAAACATATCCATGACATTGTTATTTTTTAATTCAAAAACCCTATTTACGAGTCTCCCGCCATGAGGCTCTGGAATATTATTTATAATATTATTTTGAATCTGCATATTATCCAATATTTATCCTTTAAACTATTAATTGTATTATTAATACTTTTTAAATAGTATTACAAATTTTTTTATATGACATAAGACTACTATTGACGGATTGACAAGTTAAAGTTTTATATTATTAGATTTAATTGTCTGTTACATCTCATAATATTTATATTTTTATCAATTATCTTAATAATTCTAAAGATAATCTTATCAATTAAGTAACCAATTTAAAATATATATCTTTATAAAAATATAATAAATACTTAATAAAAACCTAATTCAAAGTATATTTCATAATACCTAATATTATTACACTATCAGGAAATAAATTCAGATTTTTTTTGTTATACTATGATCAAGATGAAGTCCACATTCCTTTTGAGATGATTCCTCCCACCACCATCTGCCTGATCTACGATTTTCTCCTTTGCTTATCGCCCTAGTACATGGTTCACAGCCAATACTAGGATATCCCTTATCATGTAATTTATTATATGGTACCCCATTTTCCTTTATGTATTTCCACACCATATCTTCGTTCCAATCAGCAATTGGGTTAATCTTTAGAATATTATTATGAGTTGAATCGATCTCTATTTTTTTAATATTTAAACGAGTACTAGCCTGTTCCCTTCTGAGACCTGTTATCCATCCATCCAGAGATGCAAGAGCACGATTAAGTGGATTTACTTTTCTTATTCCACAACATAGTTTTCTATTTTCTATATTTTCATACATAAGATTAAACCCTTTTCCACGTACCATTTCTTCGACTTCTTCTGAATTTGGAAAATACGATTCTATAGAAATATCATATTTTTTTCGTATTTCATCCATGACATCATAGGTTTCTTGATTTAATCTACCTGTATCTAAGGTCAAAATTTTTGTTTTAGTTTTATCTATTTTTACCATCATATCAATAATGACAACGTCTTCAGCACCAAAACTTGATGCTAATGCAATTTTATTTCCAAAATTTTCAATTGACCATTTAAGAATATCTATTGCAGATTTTTTTTCATATTTATTGGCCAAATTAGCTATAGCAGAATTATATTTGGAACTTTGATTTTGATTGCTTAAAAATGTAAAATTATCATCATCTATGCCATGTACAGAATGAGATTCTATCATAATAATATAATCTATTAAAAATTGTATATATTTATTTTTAATAGCGTACTTTACCAGATATAAATTTAAATAAAATTATTGTACTTGCTACTTAGACTATTGAAAAAATTAGAAATGTAATTGACTTGTTAATTATCTAGCATACTGCTATAACATTATCTATCTATATTCAAATATAATACGAGCTATCGATTAAATATATTAAATAAATTAATAAAAATACCTATATTTTAATATCATTATTATAATTATTACATAGATTATATTGAATACAGACTTTTGGGAGAATATTTACAAGTACAAAGAATATGGTTTTGAGCCACTTAATTGGCTTTCTACTTTTTCTAATGAAATCGATTCAGACCTTTTAGAATTCTCTCTAAATAAAATTAAAGGAACAAATTGGAAAATAACACCAGATTGGATTGATTCATTTTACAAGAGTGAAGGAAAAAATCCCGAAATTACAAGAAGAATTTATAATTTATCTGAACCTTCCATACAACAAAGCGAGACAGGTATAAAAAGAGCACTGGCAATTATCCAACTAAATAAGGAAGTTGCAGATAATCAAGAAAAGCGTTTAGACATCCTCTCAAATTTAATAAATGGTATCAAATCAAAATGTATAACCAGAAAAATAACTGCAATAAATACCTCCTCGAAAAAGCAATTTGCAGTATTAGATTTTATTGAAACAAGAAGAGGGAATAAAGTAGGATATATTCTTGCTAATAATTACATTACACAGATAACTGATGTTTTATGTTCTCCTGAATCTGAAATTCATAGCAAAGTAACAGTATCGGGAGTAATTGAAAATCTGAGTTTACTAGGATGTACAGACGAATTTAAAATTTTCCCTATTTACGATGCACCTAAAGAAGAAATAATTGATAATATGAGGCAAAATTTTGATTCAATTACATTATCGAATAATATTTACATGGAGGACTATAGTTCTTTGAAAATTGGAAATCTATTTTTTGGAGCTACTGCTACTGCTACAACACATAGAGAAATTCCTACAAGATATAATGAGATAGAAGAAGAAATGAACATTATAATTACTGACAAATTTGGTTCTATAATTCCTTTAAGTCTATTTCTATTAACAAGAATTAATGAGGAAAACATATCCATTTTTGAGAAACAGGGCATATTTATTAAGGAACTTGAAAACGAAAAAGATAACATCATTAAAAATTTGAGCCATCCAAGATTTGAGCTTGGAAAGGTAATAAACAAATATTGTCCTGAATTTGAGGGCAAATTTGATAAAGCCTCACATATTACTGCAGTATTTCCAATTTTAACCCAAGGAATTCTAGCTATCAAAAGATTAGCAGATTATATAGGTAGTGAAATAATTATAGACAGGATTCCTATTAAAAATAAGGAAATGTCTACCTATGCGGTTAAAGAATATTTTGTACAACATTCCACTTCATCGTTAAATGGTTGTCATGCTATAATAGCATCAAAAGAATGTACCGATTCTATAATCGAAGATTTGAAAAAAATTCATCTAGCACCAGAGGTTATTGGAAAAGTTGGTAAAAAAGACAAACCAGTTTTAAATATCAGAGACATAGACATTGATAAATATATTATTAGAAAATCAAGAATATATAAAAAAATTAGAGCATATAGAATCAAAGGATATGAAAATAAGGACAAAGATGCAAGGAAATCTTCCTTTTCCTCGTCTATTAACAACACGGCAAAATAACATTTAACAAAATTAATTAAACTAATAGTAAGATTTACGGCCAGATTTATCTCTATAAATTTTTCCAAACTCTAGCATGATGGATAATTGATTCTCGGTGAACACAGTACCATCTTTGCAAACAAGTTTGTCGTTTATGCAACAACTTGCACAGATCCCTATTCCACATTTCATATATCTTTCTAGACTAGCTTGAATTGGAATGGAATGAATAACAGATAGTTCATAAATATTTTTCATCATAAGTTCAGGACCACAAGTATAGATTATATCGAATTTTTCTTTTTTCATAATACTTTTTAAAGCATCTGTTACCATCCCTTTTATTCCATAACTTCCATCTTCAGTTGTAACAATTACGTTATTACTAACTTTACTTAGTATTTCATTTACAAGACCTTTGAAAAGTACTTCATCCTTTGATTTTGCACCCATAATTATTGTACACTTGCCTTGAAGTTTATTAAATACAGTAGCAAGACGCATTAATGGAACCAAGCCAGTTCCACCACCAACTAATAAAGGATTTTTTAAATCCTTGTTGACTCTAAAATAATTACCATATGGCCCACGTATTCCAATCATATCGTTTTGTACCTTTTCATATAGTGAAGTAGACCCAAATCCATGTTTACGTACTGTTATCGCAGCATGATCTCTCTTGTTAGAAATCATGACACTCATTGGAAGTTCTTCAGCTCTTGGAATCCAAACCATTAAGAATTGGCCAGGTTTTGCATTTGAAGATAATTTATCATAAAAAACAAAAGTCTTAACTGAAGGAGTTTCTTCTATTACATCTTCAATAACAACAGTTCGTAGTTTATCAATATTGGTGTGCAAGGCCTACAATCTCCTTTATATTCTTGTAACCTTTCTTTTCCAAATATCTTATTATTCCTAATTTTATTTGATTGAATGCTTTCAAGCCTTCATATCCTATTACAGAACCTAATTCTATAGCGGTTGCACCTGCCAAAATGTATTCTAATGCATCTTCCCACGTGAATATTCCACCACATCCAATTACAGGAATAGTAACTTTTTTGGAAATTTCATAGACACATCTGACTCCTATGGGTTTTAATGGAATGCCAGATAATCCACCAATTTTATTACTGAGAATGGGCATTCCAGTATCTACATTTATTGTCATTGCTCTAATAGTATTTATTGCAGTTATTGCATCAGCTCCTGATTCCTGAATTATCGTTGCAAGTTTTAATACATCGGTATTTCCTATTCCAACTTTGATAATTATAGGTTTTTTGGTTTTTGATTTAATAGTCTTTATTATTTTTATTACTAGTTCAGGATCATCTCCGACTTCCATACCCATCTTAGCAACATGTGGACAAGAAAGATTAATTTCATATCCTAATATATTCAACTTATCAAATTTACTTATTAACTTTGGAAATTCTGAGACACTCGATCCAACAATACTAACTATAAGAGGAGTTTGATTATTGATAATCTCATTAGCAAATGCATCAGATCCAGGGTTTGAAAGTCCTACGGCATTTAGATAGCCTTTTTCCCCCAGAGAAACAACAGTAGGACCTTTATATCCCTCTAGAGGACTAACACTTATGGATTTACTAACTATTGCTCCTAATCCATCATTGTATAATCTATTAAAAATTTCTTGAGAAATTCCTAAAAATCCTGAGGCAAGAAGAAGTGGATTTCTAAGACGGATTCCTGCAATATCAATAGACAACAAATTAGAGTATTCATAAACACTTTTAACATTAGTTGAACTTGAACAATTTTCCAATTTCTAGTTGTTCTAATAATTTAATATCTTATTAGTTGTTCGTTTTAGATTTAATTTAGATTTAAATATGTAAATCTAAATAAAAAATGGAATCAAAGGAAATTAAGAATTTGGTTTTAAAAAACAGTAAGTAACAAAATTTGAAATAGAATTATATTTTACTTTATCATAGACAAGATAATAGGAGTAAGAATAAGAATAAGAATAAGAATAAGAATAAGAATAAGAATAATAATGTTCCTTAAAATTCTTACTAATTAAATACATATAAATTTTAATAAAAAAGAATGAGATCTGTCAATGAATAACAATATCCTAAAAGTTTGGTTGTTGAAGGTTGAAAAGATATACATTTAATATAACTTGAAATGATTTTATAACTAAATGTCTGGGTTCTTTGATCCCCATATTCATATGTATTCTCGAACTACTGACGATTATGATGCTATGTCTAAAGCAGGAATAGAAGTCATAGTACAGCCTTCTTTTTGGCTTGGAGCGCCAAGAACTTTTGTTGGAACTTTCGTTGATTATTGGGAACATCTTATAACATTTGAAACTACAAGAGCTAAACAATTTGGAATTGAGCATTTTGTATGTATTTCCGTAAATCCAAAAGAATCTGTTCAAAGACCATTAGCGTTAGATGCACTTGAAGCAATGTTAAAGTTCATCGATAGAGAGAGAGTTGTAGCAATTGGTGAGATAGGATACAACCTTATAAACGAATTAGAAGAGGAAATATTTATCAAACAACTTAACATTGCATCAACAGAAAAAATTCCGATCATGATTCATTTACCTCATGAAAACAAAACTAAAGGAATAGATAGGATTGAAAAAATCCTGAACCAAGATTATAATAAATATGACAGAAAGAAAATCCTAATAGATCATAATACTGAAGAAACAATAAAAAAAACACTGGAAATGGGGGCATGGGCAGGTCTTTCAGTTTATCCTATAACCAAACTTTCACCAAAGAGAGCAATGGACATGATAAGAAATAATGGATCAGATCGTATAATGATAAATAGTGCAGCTGATTGGGGAGTCTCTGATCCATTAAGCGTTCCATTGGTTGCTAGAGAAATGAGAAAAGAAGGATTTAGTAAAAATGAAATAGAAAAAGTTACAATGTATAATGCATATGATTTTTATAAACAATCAGAGAAATTTACATGGAATGCACAAGACTAATCCTGAATTAAGCCTGAGAAAATTGTTTTATAATTAAAATTAGGAAAATGAAACTGGCTTTTAGTTCAAATGCTTTTAAAAAATATTCTCTTGAAAATGCTATAAGAGAAATAGCTAAAATAGGTTTTAAAGGTGTCGAAATTCTTGGTGATATACCACATGCTTATCCTCCTGAGTTTTCCGAAGAACAACTAAAAAAAATAAAAAATCTAATTTCAGATTTAAATATAGAAATTTCTAATCTCAATTCATTTGCATTATATGCAATAGGTGATGTTTATCATCCATCATGGATTGAACATGATAAGAGATTAAGGGAAAAGAGGATTCAATATACAATTGATTGCATTTGTTTAGCAAAAAAATTAGGCATAAAAAATATTTCTACTGAGCCAGGAGGACCAATTAGCATACAAGAGAATAAAATAAAATCAGACGTATTGTTGAAAATATTCATTGAAGGTTTAAAAAAAGTCGAACTTGTTGCAGAAGAAAACAATGTAAAAATTTTAGTTGAACCAGAACCTTCATTACTAATTGAGAACTCTCACCAATTTTTACAGTTGATGAAAACAATTTGTTCGGATTACGTAAAACTAAATTTTGATATTGGACATTTTTATTGTGTAAAAGAAGATCCTTCAGAGACCATATTAAAATTAATTGATTATATAGAGCATTTTCATCTAGCTGATATAGCTAATAATAGAGTTCATAATCATCTCCTACCAGGAATGGGTGCTATAGATTTTGAGCAAGTTTTTGACACAATAAAAAATATTGGTTATAAAGGATTTGTTACCGTTGAACTATATCCATATCAAGATAATCCTATTGATATAGCAAGACAATCTTACAACTATTTAAAAGTATTTATTTAATTATAACTTTTATTTGATCCAAATTTTGTTTTGTAGAAAGTTTTAAGATCATCCTAACATCAAAACATAATAAATAATTGAATTAAACCACTTTAGTATAGTATGACGAATGATAATAGCTATTAAATTATAATAAAATAAACATTAAAAAAATTAACATAATTATTAAATTTATATAGTAAATCTTATATGTTACGGTTAGATACGGTAACAGAATGCCTAAGCCTGGTTTTAAATCAATTACAGTGAATGAAAATATTTATAAAAAAATTTTTAATATCTATGAAAAAAGGAAGAATAATTTAGAACTAAAAGGAATAACAAGTTTTTCAGGATATTTAACAAGTATGATGGAAGAAATGATGGTAAAGCATGAGGCATTTGCTAAACAAGCCCCTTTTATGGAAAAAATTTCAATTGACTGTGATCGAGTACTAATAAAAGATAATAAAAGAAATAGAATAGCCGAGGTTATTTTACGAAATGGAGAATTAAGGTGTTTATTGGATGAAAAAATAGATTGCGTTCATATAGGATTTGTCTATTCTATTCCTGAAGTTTATATTGTACTAAACAATAAAGGAGTGAAAGCCCCAAAATCATTGCATTGAAAATTTTTATAATCAATTATCTTCCACTTGATAATCAATTTAAATAGATAATAAGAAATAATTAATATTTATAGTTGGACAATATCTTTTTCTCAATTCCCTTATTACTTCAAATATTAGATTTATTTGGTATAATGGTATTTGCTGTAACAGGTGCATTAAAAGCAATACAATACAAGATGGATATTGTTGGCGTTATAATATTAGCTAGCAGCACAGGTTTAGCCGGAGGAATAATTAGAGATATTCTTTTAGACAGATTACCACCAAAAATTATATTAGATCCATATTATCTTATTATTGTAGTAATTACAGGTGTCATTGTATTTTTTTTACACCCTTCTTTTAAGGAACGAGAAAATTTATTTTTAAAATTTGACGCAATAGGTTTAGGAGTGTTTAGTATCATAGGTGCTAGTATTGCTTACGAAATGCTAGGATTAAATTTTCTTGCCATGGCTATATCAGGAATTTTTACTGCCGTTGGTGGTGGAATAGTAAGAGATGTTTTTGTTAAAGAAATCCCATTAGTATTTGTTAAAGAATTATATGCGTCATTAAGTTTTTTAGGAATAGCAATATTTTTTATTCTGGTATACTTTGATTTCAATTACAATATTTCTATGATCGTCAGTATAGTTATCATTACCTTATTTCGATTGTTAGCAATGAGATATAATTGGAATCTACCAAAAATGTATTTAAGGAAAGAAAGAAATTGATTACAAAATTTAGTCCCATATAATAAATATAATGAATATTGCAAAATGGTAAATAATAAAGAAAAACCTTTAGAAGTATGTAAATTGTATTATCAAAGTGAACCATGTTACTTTTTTAGGCTATAATACATGCTAAAATATGATATTTTATGTAAAAATGGTTTTTGCATAAGCAAGAATGAATCAGTTTTATCTACATTGTTAAATAACATTCATTCATTTTTCTTTCAATATTTTTCTAATATTTATTATTTGAAATTTGTGTTTTAAAGTATCTTAATTAAAGCCCATTTTACTTATTTTTTAGCTATTATCTTGTTTTCTTTTATATTTGTCAAGGTTTGTTATTTAGAAATATATATCTTCTATCTTACATTCATATTAATCAGCTTCAGCTGAGAAAGATTTTCAGTCAAATAAAATAATATAATAAACAATTAGTAATTTGAGTAATATAAAGATTAATTAAATAGTGATTTGCGGTAGACAAGAATAAATATTATCGATCGATAATACTAGCGCCAATAAAGATCATCAAGCATGGAGAAAAGAGCAAGTAAGATGATAATGACAACCTTGATAGTAAAAGTAAAGATAAAAGATAAAATTTAATAAATATAATTCATAAAAACGAATTTATCTTGATTATATTATATTCTTAATAAGTATTATGAACTTTAGTACAATACTTTCTAAAAATATGACTCCATATTTGACTATATTATTTTCTTTGATAATTATAATAGTCCCTATTGAGATATACGGAGAATTTCCAATTTCTATTGTGGACCAAAAAATTTTCAAATCTTTAAATGGAGAATGGAATTTAATTGGAGTAGTACAAAATAACGCAGGTGCACCTTTAGAAGTTAAAGTAGGAGTAAATATAACTAAACCAAATAATACCTTCTCAATTTTAACCAATAACACATTTAGTAATGTAATACATCCATATGTAGCTGCTCCGTTTAAATTTACTATTAGCAGTAACGAATTCTTTAATGGATTAGCCTATCCTATTGAGACTAAAAAAGTGGCAAAGCCCTTCTTTATAGATCTAACACAGAAGTATTCAAATCTTGCTACAGATAATGAAAAGGCTCTAGTTGGTACAATAAAAAACACAGGTTCCAACATAATTAAAAATGTTGCAGTATATGCTTCTGTTCATTCCATCAATGGCACTCAAATAGATTCTGTAAAAAGCACTGTAATTCCAGTTATTTATCCTGATGAAGAAATTGGTTATAAAATTTTTCCTGATTCTGCAATAAAAGATGATGTTTATTTCTATAGTTGTGCTGGATTGGATATCAATGCTCCTATATCCACACTCAATATTGGAAATGGTGAATATCTTGTTTTCAATTTAGAAAGTGTTTCTGCAATTAGCAGCTTTAGATATGAAAATTCATCCGATAGTATCATTTTTGAAATTAAACCATATAACCCACTGGGAGGATCTACTATATTTCAAGTTCCACAAGTCTCTTCAAACCAAAAAATAGATATTTTTTTGGACGGGAAACAATATGAAAATAAAATCATTACTATGGATGGTAAAACAATTAGTATGAATATATTTATTCCAAAGGACAAACACGAAGTAAAAATATCAGGAATAAGAAATCATCTTTAAATATTTTCTTACTACTTTTTATTTAATTGATATTTGTGAAGTTAAACCTCTAATTTTTAATTGTGGAAGAAATCAGAATTTAGATAAATAAAAAGTAATTATATTCCGTACATGATAACAATATCAATAAATATACATTATATAGAAATAATAGAACTATTAAGTTTTAGAATAAAAACGTTCTAAACGTTATTATTATTATAGAGTTTTAAATAATAATGAGCAAAAAATACATCTAATTAAGAAGAAAAGAATAATTTATCATTAAATATAAAATCTTGAGTATCTAGCAGGATATAAACAATGTAAGTTCTTATAAAATTAGAACACAATTTACGTGTTTATTTGTGCGATCTGTTAGAGTTCCCAATGGAAAATCGAACAAGTTGCTAAAATTCCTTTTGATTGTCTATTAATAACTATAGAATTTAACAAACCAATCAAAATAAAGGTTCAAACGGCTTTTATTTCAAAATATTTTAAAATTAGCTAAAAACTATTATATTTGTATTTTTGAATATAGGGATATGGATTATAATAATTTATGTAAATCTATCTTAGATCTGGATTCCAAAGTAAGATTTGCAGGAATATGTGATGAATCCGGAGAGATAAAACATGGTGGTCAAAAAGAAGGAGTAGAAAATATCCTAAGTAATGAAGAAACAAGAAAATCAAATTTACAGGCTTTAGCAAGATGGGGATTGAGGAATTCATTATCTTCAAAAATAGGAAGAGGAAAATATGCAATGGCAGAATATGAAAAAATCAAACGAATTACTATTCCATTAGATGATGATCACTTGTTGCTTATTACTACA
This sequence comes from Nitrososphaeraceae archaeon, assembly GCA_036380115.1. Classification (GTDB taxonomy): domain Archaea; phylum Thermoproteota; class Nitrososphaeria; order Nitrososphaerales; family Nitrososphaeraceae; genus TH1177. The sequence goes on from DASVFI010000078.1 coordinate 26,195, forward strand.
GAAGTAGAAGCAGATCATGCACAAATTATTAGTAATGCTTTGAAGTTATTAAACGCAAGTTCATAATGGCAGAAGCCTTTGTTTTAATTACTTGTAACGAAGGTGACGAAGAAAAAATATTAAAAAAATTAAACGGAATAGAAGAAATATTAACAGTATATAGGATTCAAGGTCCATATAATATCCTTATCAAAATAAAAGGAGAGACAAGTGACCAGATAAAAGAAACAATTATATCAGAAATCAAAATAGTTGATAACATTCGTTATACTTTAACATTGAAAGTCAAAACATGACCAATAGAAGAAAGTTCAATAACATAAAAAAATATAAATATAAATATTGTTTAACTCTTTTTATATTACCTTAATTTATATAAATATAGTTTATTAACATAGTTTTTTTAATATTATATCAATTTTTCAGATTTAGCAATCCATTGTCCAGATTTTTTGTCTAAAATCAGATTGCCAATTATAGTCCCTTTTTTATATACTTTTGCTATTTCTTTATTAGCACCAATCAATGAGAGAAAAAAGGAGCCTTTTTGATGATAGCCAGATTCAATCACTTTTGTTGATAATTTACTACTAACCTTAATTATTAAATTCCTAGCAATAGACCAGTCACCTTTCCAGGAAATAATTTCAAAATTACCAAAATTTTTGGTGATTAATAAATAGCCTTCAACTTTTGCTTCAAATTTTTTCTTCTTCTCTAATGCATAGGAATTCATCCATTTTATCGCTTCTTCTGCCTTTCGATCCTCTATACCAAAGTTATCTGCATTTGCCAAGGTATAGAATTTGGCAGAAATAACTATTAAACAGTATCATTTCTTATTTATTAAACAAATTTGTATAATAGATAGAATCATTAAACTTAGTTTTTAGTAAATTCAAAATTAATTATTCTGATCCTTTTAGGATCTCTATTAAATATTTGAAGAAAGGATGTCATATAATTTTCTTGATATCCCTCAAAGTCATTTAATATATTAAATCCTATTGACTGAAAAACTTGTTTTAAATTATCAACTTCTTTGTAAAAGTAATTATTTGATACAGGTTGAAATAATTCATCAGTTATTTCTGTTATTAGTATAAATAATCCCTTTTTAAGTAATTTTTTATAAACAATCTTATAGAAAATTTCCCACTCATGTCTATAATTTTTATCTATATACTTAGGGTCAGGAAGAACTGATATAATTTTATAAATAGATTCATCATCAAATAAGGGTAGAACATCCTCAAATGAACAATTTAGTAACATAACATTTTGCGATTTAATATTATATTTAGCTTTAATGAAATAGTCTTCTTGTATTTCTATACCAATAAAGTAACAGTCATGATTTTTTTCAGAAAGTGATTTTATTAAATTACCGTCACCGATTCCTAATTCCAAGACTAATTTTTTATTTTTTGGAATATTATTAAGGAATTTTTTAATCATCATTACCGAATGATATTTTTAGATTATTTGTATTTTATCAAAATGAAATATAATTTATTATTCTTTACAATATCATTGATTTAAGAAATTATAAAATATATAATAATCAATTCTATTTATAAATATAATTTGAAATAACTAATCTATTTTCGAATAAATACAAAAAAGAAGAATGGTAATATCAGATACAATATAATTTAGATCTATTAAAATAAAAAAGACTTAATTCTTAATATATGCTGTACTATACTAGATAGAAGTTTATAGTATATTCAGAAATCTAATAATTATAATATTATAGAATCAATGGTAATCATAAGCATCAAAATATACCTATAGAACAACTGATTTACATTTATTTGGGTCAAGAAAAATAACTAATATATAATCGCTATGTCTACACAACAGAAAAAAAGCTTTCCAAAAAAACTGCTAGTGCTATCTTTTACATCACTTGCTTTGATATATACAATAATGTTAATAGGAGTATATATTTCATCATCATATCTAGACTTATCTTGTCCTGATTGGCCATTATGTCTTAATGGTTTAGGCATTCTAAGTCCAGAATATCTTTTTGACCACATACATAGAATGCTGGTACTAATTACTACTGGTTTTATTTTTGCTACAGCTATTTATGCTTATATTCATGCAAGGTCAATTAGTAAAACTGCACTCATCGCAGCTGTCCTACTCATTATACAAATAATCTTGGGTATGGTCATGGTAACTTCAAAATTGCATCCATTGTTAGTTGCATTACATCTTGCAACAGGAATATCATTATTTGCAATGTTATTGTTAACTTTTATCTTCTCATATAGAGAAAGAAAAAAATTAAATGTATAATTAGATAATGAGAAGAGAAAATTATTATGAATTTTATACATTATCAGAATTTTCCTTATTTAGATTGACAAGTTCACTGTAACCTTCATTAAAGTCTTTATGTACATTCTTTAATAGATTAATAAACTGTGAATCCTTTGATAATTGTAGTTTCATTTTGTTTTCCAATTCATAGAGTGTAACTTTGACATCATCATTTAGATTTGGATTAGTTGAAAATAAATTGGTCTCATTATACATGATTGTTAATTTAAAACATAATCTTAGTATTAACCATTCTAAATCAAGTTTCAATCTATCCACAATTTTAACTTTTTCTTCTTCGTTTTCAGCAGATTTAATATCATCTATAGCATTTAAGGTAATGTTGCAACATTCTTGTAGATAACTTGTGATTTGAGAATAAAATCTTCCAGTACATGTTTTAATTGTTCTTTCATTAAAAAATTGAAATATCAAAGTCTTTAAAATTATATCATCTTGATATTTGATTAAAAATTGTGGTGGATAAATCGAGATATTTAAAAATACATAAAATAAACCATAAGTAGTAAATTTATAATTCTTGACATTACTTAAAAACTTGCCTTTTGTAACTTCTATAAATTCAATATCTTCTAAACGTTTAGAAATCAAATAAGAAGCATCACGTTGATCTGGAGATTGATTTCTTAATTTAAGATATGAGGAAATTTTAAATGATTGATCATGACCTCGAATAAATTTAATTATAAAAGATCGTTCTTCTTGTGTCAAAGTAATTTTCTGATAAGATAATAAGGAAGATACATAATCAGAATAAGTCATAATTAGTATATTATTTAAAATACAGATTTATAAATTATATAAAATTTCTAATGGATCAGAATCACGAATTTAAATTATTAAAATGAATTGTGTTATATCTTTTTTAGAGGGAATGATATAAAATTGTTATGTGTCTTATTAATTGAAAGGAAATTCTAATGTTGTATGTTCTAATTCCAGAATCGGTATATATATAGAATGAGAATCATTTCCAATATCATCTACATATTTATATTTTCCATTTTGCTTATTTATTTGAATAAATTTGGTTAATGGTTTTTCTGATATTAAATTATAGTGGATTATACTACTGCCTATTGAACTATTATATATAAACATAAGATTTTGGTTTTTATAACTAAAAAAATAGAGCAATGAACTAACACCCAATGCCGATTGGGCAGAAGATAATATTATCTTTAACATGTCTTCAAGAGAATTATATTTCAGATATCTTAAATTGGATTTGACATTTAATGACACGTTAATCAATAATTAATACCCATTATTAGACCTTCCTAATGAATCTAAACAAAAGGAGAGAAAAATATTATTAATATTTTACTAATTGAAATAAATTTGATTTGAAATTGATATCTTGATAAAATTATACTATTTAGAATTATCCAAAATTTTATAAGGTGATTTGTTTAAATCCACGAATTAGTATTAATGATTCATGTAAATAAGATTTATAATATTGATTGTATAGAATTTATGAGCAAATTAAAAGAGGAAAATAATATAAAAATTGATGCAATCATTACATCACCTCCATACAACATTAATAAATCCTATTCTGAATATAATGATAGAAGAGACAAAAATGAATATTTGTCATGGTTACAAAAAATTGCTAAAGAAAGTCTAGAGATCTTAAAAGAAGATGGATCATTTTTCCTTAATGTTGGTACAAGACCTACGGATTTTACGCTTCCTTTTGAAATATGTAAAATTTTTATAGAAGCAGGTTATAGACTACAAAACACAATTCATTGGATAAAATCAATTTCAATTGAAATAGACGACATTGGAAAAAATAACTTTATAAAAAGCGACTCATCTATTGGACATTTTAAACCAATAGTTAGTAAGAGATTTTTAAGTGACCTTCATGAATATATATTCCACTTTACTAAAAAAGGAGATTTAGTTATTGATAAATTGGCTATAGGAGTAGTATACCAAGATAAATCAAATATAGGAAGATGGAAATCTGCTAAAACAGATAAAAGAGATAGAGGCAATATTTGGTTTATTCCTTATAATACAATTCAAGAAAAAGGACCTCATCCAGCAATATTTCCTGAAAAATTACCTCAATTATGCATTAAATTACATGGTATAAAAAAAAATACAATAATTTATGATCCATTTATAGGAATAGGTACAACGGCTTTGGCATGTATTAATTTAAATGTTGATTTTTTAGGTACTGAAATAGATAAGAAATATATAAAAATTGCTAACGAAAAAATAAAATTCAGATACAGATATAATAAAAAACAACAACAACAACAATAATCATAATCAGAACAAATCTTACTACCATTGAAAGATTTGTATATACCTTTTATAACATGAATAAAGAAATAAAAAATAATACGCAATTTTATTAGTTTATAGATATGCCTATTTTTCTTCCATCGATCTCAATATTTTTATATTCAATACCTTCTTTCGTCTCTTCAGATAATACTATCGACTTGACTCTCACTAGATAAGTTAAATCATTAATATGCTGAGATAAAGAAGATATTTCATCTTTTTCCAAGTTCATAATATATGCAGTTGAGAGAATTTCTGTTGGATTATATGATTTTTCTTTACGTAATTGTTGTAGATTCCTAGCCAAGTCACGTACTAGACCTTGTATAATTAGACTTTGATCTCGGCTTGTAGGCATAAATATTATTAAATTTTCTTTTTCAGTATAAATATAATCATCTTTAATTGAAAATGAAATTTCCAAATCTTTCTCATATATATCAACAGAAGAAGATAGCGTTTTATCATAAATTAATTGAAATTTTTGAAAGTCTTTAAGAGTATCAAGAATTTCTCTTTTGTCGAGTTTTTCAAATTCTGTCACAACTTTACCTATATCAGATCTAACTTGCGGTGCAATACTTTTTCGAATAATATTAATTGAAGGTAAAATAGGAAGATTGGCATTAAGCATTTCCAGAATTTTTTCTACTGTATTTGACGCGTAAATTTGTTTGACCTTATAAGATTGTACATTCAATTGATTTTTCAAAATTTCAGATATGTCATCTCTGGATAAATCTCTATTGAGTTGATCATAATTATAATTATTATCATGTTCCATGGTGTTCTTCGAATGTAATGATAATTCTTTCTCTGACAAGGAACATATTATTATTTCTGTTATTGGCCATCTACGCTTAATTTTTGCTTTCATTCTTGCAGAATTTGCTAAAGAAATAATTGTTTTTATTTTTTCAAAAGTATTCTCTAGCCCTTGATCTATTAGAGATGCTTCTAATTCAGGCCATTGACCGAGAAGTATACTCGATCTAGAAGACCAAGACTCTCTTAAATTTTTTATTTTAGTGAAGCAAGTCAAATATAGGTATTCTGTAATAAATGGAGATACAGGATGAAGAATAATATCAATTTTTTCTAGTACATAATCTAAAATTGAAAAAATTGTAAGTCTTCGATTTATTTGCTCAACACTATCATTCCAAATATAATTTCTTGTAAGTGGTATGTATGTTTGACTAATATTATTGATAATAAATTCTTCAATAGCTTTTGCTCCTTCATGAAATCTACAATTTTCAAACGAGAAATTCACATTTTTAATTAAATTTTGTAATACTGAAAGAATCCATTTCTCTGGCGTTTCTAGTAAGTTATTACTAATCACCCAATTGAGATTATGCACAACTCTATCAAAATTATCTAGAAAACTATTCTGTTTTAGATAAATATGTAAATAGTAAAGGGTACTGAGAATTTGATATGGTCTTGAAGTCATTTCTTTAAGACTGAAATTCAAAGCTTCTATAGGTGACGATTTCCAGATGAAATAAAATCGAATAAGATCTACTGCATTTCTTTCGAGCATTAAATTTGCTTCTATTACATTTCCAGCACTTTTACTCATTTTATTACCTTTTTCATCTAATACATGTCCTTGAAAAAGAAAAGACTTGAATGGTGAGATATGTTCATTATTTAATATCACATTTTGCATCAATAAAGAATATGACCACCCTCTAGTTTGATCTATTCCTTCCGTTAAAAATAATGCAGGGATCAATTTTTTATACTCATAATCATTAAATGATGCAAAAGGAGCAGCTCCGCTATTATGCCATGTATCTAGTACATATTGCTCTCTTGTCATTAAGGAATTACATTTTGAACAATTTATTTGTACTTGATCTATCCATGGTCTATGTAATTCAAAATGCTCCTTATCGGTATAAGAATTTTTACTAGTAGCAGAAAGAATATTTTCTTCTTTGCAATTATCTTTTTCTTCCAGTTTGAAAATTACATTTCTTTTTTCATCTCTAACAAGATTAGAAGATCTATTCACAAGATCAGTTTTATTCGATAATAATTCTTTTTGTCCACAATTTGAACAAATCCAAATAGGAATAGGAGTTCCCCATATCCGTTCTCTTGATATACACCATGGTACTTTTTCTTTTATTATTTCAATAAATCGATTTTTAGGAGGTTCAAAAAAATATTCTACCTTATTTGCAGCTGCGAGAGATTTATCCCCCAATTTATCAATCATATAAAAATATTCTCGTCTGGCTAGCCAAACAAGTTTATGGTGAGAACGCCAACATGTTGGATATTGATGCTTTACCTTGCTAATTTTTACACTAGCCTTTAATTCCTTCATTATTTGTACAATTTTCTCATCAGTATCACGAACAAAATATCCACTAAATACTCCAGCTTGATCTGTAAAAATTACTCTATCATCAATTGGAACAAAAATCGGGAGGTTTTTCTTTTTTGCAATATTGAAATCTTCTTCACCGTTAGCCGGAGATAAATGAACTATTCCACTACCTGTTGTTATATCTACAAAATCTTCAGATACCACAAAATGAATTAATTTTGAATTTGCTAGTTTTTTAAGTTCTGGAATTAAATCTAATAATGGATGTATGTAATATTTTCCATCTATAACATTACCTTTTATAGTTTTTTTAACTCTATAAGATTCTATATGAAATTCATTCATTAATTCTTTTAACCTAGTTTCTGCTACAATCCAGACTTCATTATTTATCTCAACATAAACATAATTAGCATCAGGGTTTACTCCAACAAGTTCATCAGTAACTAATGTAAATGGCATTGTAGTCCAAACTATTAGATATACATCTTCATCAACTAATCTTACTTTATAATAAAATGATGGATCTTCGACAGTTGTATATCCTTGATTCACTTCAGAATTACTAAGAGAAGTTTGACAGGAGGGACAAAAGGCTACTACTCGAAATCCTTCTTGTAAAATTCCATTGTCCCATGCAGTTTTGAGGTATAACCATTCTCTTTCGATATAGTTATCATGAAATGTCCAATATCCGTTCTCATAATCAAAAGACATTCCTAGCAATTCATCTACTTCAATCCATTTTTTGTTGTATTTTTCAACAATGGATTTACATGTTTCAACAATTTTTTGTATTCCTACTTTGTTAATATTTTCTGTCTTATTTCCTGTTAATCCTAATTCTTTTTCTGCCTGTAACTCCACAGGCAAACCTTGTGTATCCCATCCAGGTCTAAATATTACTTTGTTCTGTTTTAAGGTATGAAATCGAAACCATAAATCTTTTATTATTCGTCCTCTTAAGTGACCTACATGAGGTTCCCCATTCATGGTTGGAGGACCATCAACATAACCAATGATTTTTTTATTATGACGATTATCTATTTCTTTTTTAATAAATTCTTCATATTTGATTAATTTCTTGTAGTTACGTATCTCATTTTCAATAGTTTTAGGATCGAATTGTCCATGAAGTTCCATAAATATAAGAAGATGATGTTATCGAACCATTCTTTATGTTTTTGGATGAGAATATTTGATGTTTGTCGAAATTACTATTACTATTACTACGACTATGAATATGCCTATGACTTACTACCAAATGATACATAGCAGAAATCAAGAAATTTTCGTTTTTTTATCAACGTAAAATTTTTATGGAATCTATTATTCTTTCAACTATTGGTAAGTCTTTATCAAAATTTTTTACTGTCGATTGATAAGTTAATGTAAATAAATTTTCATCAATGATAGAAAAAATTTCCATAATTTTCCCTTCAAGATCATTTTCTTTATACTTATATTTTACAATATGAAAAGATGAAGGATTAGAATCTATTTTATACTTGTTTAGATTTTTTTCTAACACTTCGTAAACTTTATAGCCAGAAGAAGAAGCGGACTTGCCAAAATTTTCGGACTGCTCTAAAATCTGTTCATTTGTAAATTTATCAGAATTTCCAAGTGATGAAAAAGAAATTCCTATAAAGGAGAATGGCTCGTCTTTAATTAATTTAAAATCCAATACATGAAATTTTGATAATTTTGTTTCTACTTCCCAATTAGGTGGATGTTTAAGTTCAAATTTTTTATTTGAAAAAGTCAACCAATCTGCTGTTTCAATTTTACTACTATTAATACTGCTAATATTATTAGTATGATCAAAATTTTGACTAAATGATAAAAAAGAAATTCCAGAACTCTTAGCAAATTCTAAATCAAGCGAAATAATAGTAAGGAAAATTAATGATACTGATGATAATAATAGGATTGTGATTTTTATATGATGAAACATATTATATGTTAAAAAAAGAATACTAATATTCTTTTAGATTTACAAATATAGAAATATTAAAATTTTAATTGATTGATTTAACTCTATACATTTAGACATAAAATAATATTCATGATATCGTTCTATAATAAAATCAAGTTAGTGTAAAAAGAGGTACAAAAGAGAGATACCAAAAATTAGATATTAATATCTAACTAATATATCCCATATTGGATTTTCTATTCTGAGGAAACATGAGTTCTTCATCCTGTTCTGCACCTGAAATACTTTGTGGATATTGTCCTGCTTTTGCCATCATCTGTTGTTCTAAATTTTTAATAAGAATTTCTGTATCTTTAGACCTCTTATTAATTTCATCCATATTGATTTTAATTCCTAAGATTTTATTCAAAATTTCTAAAAGATTTTTTGATGCTTTTGCATCAATTACATATCCAGAAGTTTCACCTAACAAACAGGTTCCTTCTATTCCACGAAGTTTTCCCAATCCAAGTATTAGACCATTCATTCCTGTAATATTTCCATTATCAAGCGTTGAAATATTAAAGGATCTAAAAGATTTTACAATTTCTGGATTAGTAGCTGTTCCATAAATCTTTGGTTCATTTACAAAAGTACCAGTAACATACGATGCTAGTGAAAAAATATTTGAAATTTTAAATTTTGTAATTAAATCTAAAAGTTGTTCAGATAATACATATTCTGATCCTGGAACTACTGGCTGGGAATCACCAGTCAGAAGAATTAGATCATTAGAAGAAAATAATGAGCCATCAGCCAATTTTAATGAAGTGTTTGATTTAGACTCATTTACCGGTTGATCTAATTGTACATCTAGTTTGCTAAGATTTTTAATCTGTTTCTTGTTTATACTAGTATTATTATTCTTAACATAATAAAGGCTATTTTTCACTATATTGGTTGTTCCATCTGGTTGTATTACTACCTGAGGTGAGAAATAACATGAAAAGAGATCCGCCATATGAATAGCATCAAGTTCTTTTATCAGATAATCAACTGCTAATTTCCCTACTAAACCTGTTCCAGGGAATCCACAGATTAAATTAGGTGAGTTTAATGATGGTAATTTTTTTCCAGAAAAAACTATCTCGATCGGTTTTGACATAGAAAACATATTCTTCAAAAGATATTCTATTCTTTCTTTCTTTAAATGTTCCGGGTTGTTGACATATAGAATTGTATTATGAAATTAGTTTATAAACAAGAAATAAAATCAAGTAAGGTTTATTGATTATATCATTTTTATTAAAATGTTGGAAACTCCTGATTTAATATCGATAAATGACGATATGATCAAAAAGATTTCATTTTCTAGAAAAATTTCATCAAGAAAAGGAGATAATGGAATTGTACTGATTGTAGGAGGAAATAGAATTTATCATGGAGCACCGATTTTGGCATCAATGGCCGCACTACGATCGGGGACAGATTTAGTATACACAGCAATTCCTAGTGTCAATGTCGAAGCAACAAGATCCTTTTCACCTAATCTCATAGTATTACCTCTAGTTGATGAAAAATTAACAATGGGTTCAGCATCAAGATTAATCAAAACACTTCCAAAAAAAGTAGATTCAGCAACAATTGGAATGGGTATGAGTATCGCCAAAAAAGAAGCATTAATGAGTTTGATAGAGAAATTATTAAAGAATGGAACTAAGCTTGTACTTGATGCATCTGCTTTAATGCCAGAGATATTGCCCAAAATAAAGGAAACCGGCTGCATTATTACTCCTCATGGCGGAGAATATATGAGAATTTTTAAAACAGAATTAAAAAATCATCATAACAATGAAAATGAACAAATTGCAGATGTTTTAAAAAATGCAAACAAATATGGAATTACAATTATTCTTAAAGGATGGAAAAATATTATTTCAAATGGAGAACTAACTGCAGTTATTGAAAGAAGTACGCCTGCTATGACGGTAGGGGGAACAGGGGATGTCTTAGCTGGACTTGTAGCAGGACTTTTTAGCAAAATGAATTCCTTCGATGCTGCCTGTACAGCTGTTTATTTTAATGGACTTGCAGCAATTATGGCATATCAAAAGGTAGGATTACATATGGTAGCGACTGATTTACTTGACAATCTTCCACAAGTAATAAAAAAATTTGATCAAATAGAAAATAACTAAATTATTGATATTCATAATAATTTTTTAGTTAAAATTGAAAGCTAATGAGTCATAACTACAGTTAATATTATATTTAAAAAATTTTAAAGACTTGATATTCTAACGAGATTCAACAGTAGCTATTGTTTCATTAAATTAGTAAATTCTATATTTTTTACTTTTTGAATACTATTTGACTAGAGTAATTACAACAAATATATTAGTTTATTAATTAATATTAAGAATAAGTAATTGTAGATTTATGTTAATAATTAAATTTTATAGAATAAATATAGATAATATAGATTAAACAATAGTATTAATAATATTAATATTACTAATTTTTATATAAATGACCTCTGGATTCTTGTTTTTTTTATGTAAAAGAATCATTACTATGTTTATAGTCTTATTCTCGGTTCTTGTTCTAACTATTTCTCTCCTAGGTCCAACAATGGATGATGTAATTAAGAATACTGTAAGATCTAATGTAATTGATAGTTTAAGTAATCAAAAAATCGAGTTTAAAGATCTTACAGAACGCCAAAGATATATTGATCAGCAAATTTCACTTCAAATAAAAAATTTAGGCCTAGAAGAACCATGGTATTCTCCAAAGCGGTTTCTAAATACTTTATTCAAGGTTATGATACTAGATCTTGGTAAGTCGAGCTTTTTCGTTAGTGATTCAGGCTCGTCATCTGTAAAAGATATAATGATTGAAAAAATCCCAAAGACTATTTTACTTTTTACAACTTCAACACTTGTCATTGTTATGATAGGAGTCTTATTAGGTATATTTTTGGCCAATCAAGCTGAATCAAAATTAGACAAAGCAAATTCAATTTTTGCCGTTTTCAGTAATAGCATTCCCGTTTGGTGGTTTGGAATGATAATGATACTTATTTTTGCATTTTCTCTTAATATTTTTCCAGCTCGATCCACACCATTAACTCCTCCTGATGATCCCTTTTATATTTTTGATTTGCTATACCATATGATTCTTCCATTTATTACAATGGTAATTCTTGGATTCGGATCTGTTGCATACTTCGTTAGAAGTATAGCCTCTGGAATATTAAATGAAGATTTTATAAAAGCAAAATTTACAATTGGCATTCCTAAAAGAAAAATACTTTATTCCTCTGTTTTAAAAAATATATCTCCTCCAATAGTTACAATGCTAGCTCTCAGTCTATCTGGATCTTGGACTGGAGCTTTCCTTATCGAAACAGTTTTTGATTGGCCAGGAATGGGAAAGTTAGCTATTGATGCTCTGGGGTTGATGGACGTTCCTATTATTATTGGTTTTACTTATGTTTCTGCATTAGTATATCTTATTACAGTTTTTTTTCTAGATGTAATTTATGCATATTTAGATCCAAGAGTGAAGCTAAATGAGTAAATTAAATGAAGGCAAAAATAATAACAAAAATAATGATGATGCTCATTCTAATAGAAAAAACTTAATTGCTCATACTAAAAAAGTCATGTCAAGAAATAGAAAGAAGAGTAAATCTAATACTAACAATACTAGGAATGGTTCATCCTTTTTAGCTGAATTTAAACATAGCAAAAGCGGTATTGCAGGAGTATTTATTCTTTTACTTTTGATATCTATGACATTATATGCTTTTTTTGGTATACCACTTACATCTATTAAAGAATGGAACAATCCCAATTATTGGATAGATAATCCTAGAATTGCATCGCCTGTCTGGAGTAATTTTGGTGGTTTTTTTGGTGAAAAAACGCCAGAGCATATGATTCTTTCTTCAAATACTTATGATAACGATAAAGATATGAATACTAATGAGAATAAGGTAACAATATATGATACAACTGACAATGGACTCAAAGTCATTACCCATTCATACAAGATTAATTATGATTATGATCTTTCACCAAATGATTTTATGATAACCTATTCGTTGAATAAAGAAGAAGGACCTCCTCCTGCAATTGAGATAGAGGTATTAAGACCTGATAAACATAAATTTAATATTTATTTCAATTCAATTACTCCGTCCATCTCTGGTATAAATGGAACCATAACATTCGGAAGGATATTTTCTACAGACGATTTAATTCACCAAAAACTCCTTAGTTACTTCAAATTTTATGAATATAAACAAGATTCTTCCAGACCAGAAATAATGCTATTTTCAAATCAAAAAGATCAATCAATCCTAAAAGGGACTTATATTTTCAATATTAAATTTTATTTATTCCATAATGATGATGATATTCTAAATTCTAAATTAATTCTTGGAGGAAAAAGATTTGGATTAATGGGCACAGATGAATCACGTAGAGATTTAACAGTTGGACTAATGTGGGGAGCGCCTGTTGCTTTATTTATAGGTTTATCAGTTTCTACGGTTTCTACTGCTATAGGCATGATCTATGGTATTATTGCAGGATACAAAGGAAAAAGGACAGACGAAAGTCTAATGACAATTAATAATATTTTCATTGCTTTACCTGGGCTGCCAATTTTAATTATATTTATTTTATTTATTGGACAAAGTATCTTTCTTATTGTTTTATTTTTAATTTTGTTTGGATGGGTAGGTCTCGTAAGAATTTCAAGAAGTCTAGCATTACAGATAAAAAATTTTCAATATGTAGAAGCAGCAAAGCTTATGGGACAATCTGACCTCAAAATAGTCTTTAAACATATTATTCCTCAATTGCTTCCATTAACTTTTGCAAGCATTGCGTTATCTGTTCCTGCAGCAATTCTAACTGAGGCTGGTCTTAGTTTCATTGGTCTAGGGGATCCCTCTATTCCAACATGGGGTCAAATACTTCATGAAGCTCATCTTGCCGCTGCTGCTTCAAGAGGCTTTTGGTGGTGGTTAATACCTCCTGGTATATTGATTGCGTTGACAGGAGTAGCATTTGTCCTTATTGGAAAAACCATAGAATCTATCTTGAATCCTAGAATGAGAAAAGCGTAATTTTAAATAATTGCTCCCAATTTTGCATTTAAATGTTTATCATTCAAAATAAAAATAAAAAAAATATATGAACGAAAAAATCTAATAATAAGAATGAAGGTATTTATAAAAAAGATTCCTAGTTATTCGTATATGCTATACTCCTATAACTATTTTCAAAAACTTGTTATATGTGGTATTATGATCTTTATAATTTCTGGATTAAATCTAATTGCTAATAGTGATTCCTCCTTTTCACAAGTAAATTCTTCTTCTTCTTCTACTCCTATTTCTCCATCTAATAGTAATCAACAAACTGGAGAATCAATGGGATCAACAAATAGAGATGCTATATTGTCTTATCAACAAGGAAATAAATTTTTTAATGCTAAAGATTATGCTCAAGCTGTAACATCTTATAAAAATGCAATTAAGTTAGATCCACAATGGGCTGCTCCATTGATAAAAGAGGGGAATGCCTATTATGAATTAGGCAATTACACTATAGCTATAGAATCATATGATAAAGCATTTGTTCTATTGGGGAATCTAGATGAACAAGTAAAATCATTAAATAAAAATACTGGCCCAAAACCCTATTGGCTTAACGTTTGGTTTGATAAAGGAGAGGCACTTGCTAAATTGAAAAAATTCGATGAGGCAATATCTCTATACGACAAATTGATATCTCTTGATCCGACTTGGGCTAATCCTTGGAACAGTAAAGGATGGGCATTACAAAATCAAGGTAAAAGTGAGGAAGCTGTATCTGCATTTGATAAAGCAACAAAATTAAATCCAACTTGGGCAAAACCTTGGAACAGTAAAGGATGGGCCTTATACAAGACAGGAAAATTGGAAGAAGCATTAACTTCTTTTGATAAAGCCATATCTCTAGAACCAAAGTGGGATAAACCTTGGTTTAATAAAGGAAAAATATTTTATGATTTAGGCAAATATCCTGACGCAAAACAATTTTTGGAACATGCACTATCTCTGAACTCAGATCCTAAAACTTCTGCTTTAATAGAAACAGTTAATGCAAAAATGCAATAGTCAACAACAACAACAACAACAACAACAACAACAATCCAATAATCATAAATACTATTTACTTTAGAAGGACTAACAAAAAGGAACTAACAAAAAGTGTTTTAAATATATTATATTAAATAAGCCAGAAGATTCTGTAGTTTACTAGTACTCTATTTGATTGAGAATAGCATAATAAAATCGTGTATGTTTCGTATATGAAAATATTTAAAATTATTCAAAAAATTTTCTAATGGTTGAAATATTATCAGAAGAAAGTCTAATTGTATATGCTGAGGCATCTTCAGAAGAAATCTTAGATAAAGCATCCAGAAATTTTGCCTTTTGTATCCCTCTATCAAAAGTGCCTCCAGATTCTTTAATACAAAGAGGAAACTTTTGCATCTTTAATCCTTTGCTATTTAGATAACTAATAAATCTTGTATATTTATCAGGATCATATGAATTAACACCTTTTTCATTACATAACATTATCCAAATATCTATGGTATTTTGAAAAAAGGCTTTATCACGTAATTCTTCAAGAGTCATGTATCTAAATATTGAAGTATATATTCACATATATTTTTACTTGAGTGTTGGATTTATAAAATGATAATTTTGAACCACTATGCATATTGATCTTTGGAGGGTCTATTGGTTTACTCTCTATTCAATTATCAGGCTAATATTATTTCCATTGCGATCATAGGCAGCTATTGTGTCGTATTCATATGGATAATTAATTATTATGGAAACAACTCCAAAAAAATTATTCAAATCTTGTAATGATGGTCTATTAGAACTGCCTGGATGAGAGTGAGCTGTTCCTATATAAGAAAGATCCATAGGCAACTCATTTGTTGGAAAACCGGAGTAATAAGGTCCGCTTGATGCAAAAGGAGGAACTACTAATCCATCAATTCTTATTTCTCCATTTTTCTTGCTTTTACCTTGTAGAATAAGAATTCCTTCGTGGGGATGCCATGTTTTTGAATATGTAATAATTCCATCTGCAGATTGTCTTGTAAGAATGACCTGCCGCTTCCATTCAATTTCCTTCTTTTTGCTTTTTTCATTAGTATTAGCATTAAATCCTTCCTTTTTATTTTTTAAGAAATTAAAAAACAATTATCAAATAGGTGATAAAATGATATTTATTATTATCTACAGATTTTTCAACCTTGAGACATACTTTTTAATGGCTTTGTATTACAGATAATGACATAATGACTAAAAGTTGTACCATGATCTTGTCTGAATTAGGACCATTTGTATTTGAAAGCAAAGATGAGTTTATTCATTCAAAAAAATTTAAAGATATTATTTCTTCTAATATTTTAATTTCTAATGGTGATTATTCTGAAATTCTTGATATTTCTGATAAATTACGTATCTATGACTCTGTATTTTGTAATGATATGGGACTAATATCCTATCTTCGAAATAATGGAATAAATATTTACATAATGCCTTCGGATAAAATTAAAGAAATTTCAAAAAATAAGCTAAACTACTTTATCAAGGCTGGTTTTGCTGAAAATGAACTGGATGCACATAAACAACTACGAAAATTTGCCCTAGATTTCTCCTCTAGCAAGGTACGACGAATTTCAGAGAAACTTGATCTCCATATCAGTCAATCTATTAATGCTCTTGACGAACTAGATAAAATTATAAACGTAATAGGTGCAAGACTTCGTGAATGGTATGGATTACATTTTCCAGAACTTGATTATGTAATTCAAAATATTTTCACCTATGCTGAAATTGTTAGATTAGCTGGGAACCGAAACAATATCAACTTAAATATGCTTAAAAATCTTGGCATAGAAAGCAAAAGAGTAGAAATTATACTTGAAGCTGTCAAAAGGAGTAAAGGTGGCGATATTCTAGAAGAAAATGTGTCTATAATCAAAAAACTTGCTAATGAAGTTATAATGCAAACTGAATTAAGACGAATTCTTGCTAATCAAATTGAAGAATTAATGGAAAAAATTGCTCCAAATATAAAGGAATTATTAACTGCTACGGTTGGAGCACGTTTGATTGCTAAAGCTGGAAGTCTTCAAAAGCTTTCTATCATGCCATCTAGTACTATACAGATAATTGGAGCTGAAAAAGCACTTTTTAGATCTTTAAAAACAGGAGCCCCACCTCCAAAACATGGAATTTTGTTTCAACATCCTATACTGCATTCAGCGCCAAAATGGCAAAGAGGAAAGATGGCCAGAGTAATTGCTTCAAAGGTTGCTATTGCGTCAAGAATAGACCTATTTAGGAAAGGTGAAAAGGATCAGTATATTTCTGAACAATTGAATAAACGAATATCTGATATACAAGAAAAATATAAGCAGCCAAAACTGGAAGAACAAAGGCCTCCTAGAAAAGAAATGAGGATGAATTATAATAGAAACCCAAGAAGACGCTTTAATAAATTTAATAAAAAACACGATAAGAAAAAGAAATTTAAGAGAAATAAATTTTAATTAAAAATTATATTTTCTTTTATAGAAAAAGTCACTGTATGTTATATTTAAATATCAATTAACAGTCATTCATTTCTGTATCTATATGAAAAATACTATTAATAGTACTGATCAAAATGAAATATCATTATCATCTTCATCTTTTGCAAATGATTTTAATAATGACTTTGATGGTTACAAATGGGTCCATTTTAATGGCCAAAAGAATTTAGCTACATTGAATTTAATCAAAGGGAATGTAGTCTATAATGAAAAACTAATACTAATAGATAAGGAAGAATATCGGCTCTGGGATCCATTTCGGAGTAAACTTGCTGCAGCTTTGATTAAAGGTCTAAGAAATCTCCCTATAAAAAATAAAACAAAAGTACTTTATTTAGGTGCCTCTACAGGAACTACCGTTAGCCATATTTCTGATATTATAGGAAATTCGGGAGTCATTTTTGCAATAGAATCATCTATTAGAGTAGCTAGAGAACTTATAGAAAATGTTGCTTCAAAAAGAGAAAATATAATACCAATAATAGAAGATGCAAGAAAACCATTATCTTACTTTTCTACATATGGTGAAGTGGATGTTGTATATTGTGATATTGCACAACCTGATCAGACTGAAATAGCAATAAACAATTGTAAAATCTTCCTTAAAGATGGTGGTAAAATATTGCTTGTAGTTAAGACACGAAGTATAGATGTGACTCAAGATCCTAAAACAATTATACTTCAAGAAGCACACAAACTTGAAAATAGTGGATTTAATATAGAACAAATTTTATACCTTGATCCTTATGATAAAGATCATGGATTAGTATTTGCCACATATACAGCCTATCAAATAAATTCATAAATTTTGCTTTGCGTGCAAGTTATTTCTCTTATAGGCCTCCATGATTTTCGTACAAAATTTGGAAATTCCTTATATTCCTTCATCCAATTTTTTAAAAAATACATAGTCTTTTTATCTGATGGATAACCACTTCCAATATTTTGGAAAGTCTCTTCCAATATTTGAATTTCTCTATCCCTTGTTACTTTTGCAATTATTGATGCTGCAGATACAACAGGATTTATTCTGTCTGCTTTATGCATGGCAATGATGTTAATGTTATTTTTTAAATTTAAGTTTGATTTAAGGTAATTTGTATATCTATCGATATTGATATCACATGAATCCACATAGGCAATATCTGCGGAGAGATGTTTAATAATTGATGACATTATTATCCCTTCTAATTTATTTAATTTTTTTTGAAATACATTCTCATCAATAGTCTTACAGTCAATCTTGTATATACATACAAATTCTGAAACATCTAAAATTTTATGAAATAGAAAACTTCTTTTATTCTTGGTTAAAGCTTTTGAGTCTCTTACTCCAATATCCTCCAATTTTTTGATATTGGATTTTTTGATACTTGTACCAGCTATTACAAGAGGACCTATTACTGATCCTCTTCCAGCTTCATCAATTCCGCATATTAACAAATTATCATATCTAATTAATTTACTGCCATAAATTAAAATTTCTATACCTATAAAGGTTAAACCAAAAGAAGATTAAGGTTGGTAATTATAGGATTAATTCTAGTATTATCTTTATTAAAAACAATGCATGATTTTATACAAATTATAGAAGGCCAAACAAAATTACTCGTTCCTAAAAATTCTCTAGATGTCAAAATTCCATCACATTATCCTGCTTTTTTCAATCCTCTTGCAAGTTTAAATAGAGATTTGTCAATTTATCTTTATAATATCTTTTTAGATGAATATTACAATAAAAAAAATACTCCAATAACCTTTGCTGATGCATTTGGTGGAATTGGTTCTAGAGGTCTTCGAGTAGCAGTAGAAGTACCAAAAGTTTCCCAAATTTATATAAATGATATTAATGAATTGGCTATAGCCGCTGCAAAAGAATCAGCAATACTAAACCATATCCACGAAAAGTGTTTTTTTTCAATAAACGAGGTATGTAAATTTCTTATTTCTAGGCCAACTGAACGAAATAAAAGATTTACTATAATTGATTTAGACCCATTTGGAAGTCCTTCGCCTTTTATTGACTGTGTTCTCCGCTCTATTGAAAATGAAGGATTGATTTCTATTACAGCGACCGATACTGCTGTTTTAAGTGGAATCTATCAAACTGTATGCCTTAGAAAATATTTTGGACTATCTATTAACAATACTTATTCAAATGAAGTTGCTATACGCTTGTTAATATCTTCAATTGCATTAATTGCTGCAAGATTAGGGATATCTCTATCTCCTATTTTTGTTAATTCAAATAGGCATTATTTTCGTGTATTTCTTAAAATATCATTAAGTAATTCAGAAGCTAACAAGGTTTTCGATAATCTAGGATATATACGACACTGTTTTAAATGTGGCGATAGAAACCTTACCTATATTTATTCACAAGAGTTATGTCCAAGATGTCGTAGTAAATTTAATTTTGCTGGTAAGCTATGGATAGGAAATTTATTTAATAAAAATATTATATCAAATTTATTAAAAAAATATTTTTTAGATGATTTAAAGAATGATAAAAAGACTAAACAAATTAAACAAATATTCTATACTAGTTTAGAGGAACTAGATCATATTCCATATTACTTTTCAGTAGATGAAATAGGTTCTATGCTTAAAGTTAGTCCTAAAAAATTAAATGAGATTATTGAAAAGATAGCTAGATCAGGTTATCTTGCATCAAGAACAATTTTTCGTTCTACAGGCTTGAAAACCAATGCTTCAATGTCTGAAATTTTATCAATACTAAAAAATTAGGCTGCTAAATTTTTAGAAATAATAATAAAACCTAATGCTATTATTTATATTACTTTTTATATACATTATTTCAAAAAATTGGAGAGAAGCAATTTCAATGATCATACTACAATGAAAATCATATACTTTTATACTAGTTATAATTTCTTTAATAATAATAATAATAATAATAAAAAATTATATTGCAAGAGCTTAATGTATAATTACCTATTTTTTAAAAATTTTATCTTATTGCTTAATTGTGTCTTTATCTATTGTGATTTTACATTTAGGAATTTAAAGAAGGTATCTATAATGGTGGTTGTATACTTTATTGGTTAAATTAGAAATTAAAAATGTTACTAAATCGTTCTACAGAAATGATGGAAAACAATCAACGCTAATTAATGCCATTGAAAATATCAATTTGTCCGTAAATGACGGGGAATTCGTTTGTCTTGTAGGACCATCTGGTTGTGGAAAGTCTACTCTTCTAAATATATTAGCAGGATTGGATAATCCAACCCAAGGACAGGTAATATTAAATGGTCGACAAATTACTGGAACTGGACCAGATAGAATAATGGTTTTTCAAGAAAATGCTTTATTTCCTTGGATGAAAGTGATAGATAATGTAGAATTTGGATTAAAAATAGCTAAAGTTGAAAAACTGAAGAGAAGAGAAATAGCGATGCAGTATCTAGATATGATGCAATTAAAAAAATTTGCAGAAGCATACGTATATCAACTTTCTGGAGGTATGAAACAAAGAGTTTCAATAGCACGAGCTTTGGTTTTAGACCCCGAAGTATTACTTATGGATGAACCCTTTGCTGCATTAGATTCGCAAACACGTGATTTATTATTAGTTGAATTACAATTAATTTGGGCTAAAACAAATAAAACAATTATTTTTGTTACCCATAATATTATTGAATCTGTTTGTCTTGGCGATAGAGTCATAGTATTTACTAATCGACCAGGAAAAATAAAAAAAGATGTAAAAATCGAACATAGACGACCTAGGCTAACAGAAGACGATAGCCTTAAAGATTTTCAAAGACAGGTTCTTTATGAATTAAAATCAGAGATTGTTCATTCACGAAAAGAAAAGAGTGATTTATCTTAACTCTTTTAATATTTCTGTTGCCAATGCAAAATGATTTGGCGAAGTTAGTAAAACCTCATCTGCAATTTTGCCACAATTTATAATGAATTCTATAGGCTCTTTTTCATATTCTTGCCAATTTAGGCCTATTAACTCTGCTGATCTTTTATTCTTTTGTGAAGGAAGCATTATACATGCTATTACCTTAATATTAAATGGTCTAACTAGATCCGTTATATTCTCTAGATCTTTTAATGATTGGATGGATTGAGTTACAAAGGCATAAGGTTTTGCATCAATCTTTTTTTGAATAGTATTAATATTTCTTATTTTATTTGGAATTGATAAATTTAGTTTTATCGACTTTCTAAACTCTTGAGAATTAAGCAGATTAACTACTCTACTCGGTTTTAATAGATCGTAATTTCCTAAATCATTTATAGGCTGATCTCCAAGTAAAATAAGTAAACTCTCAATATTGTATAATATGGAATCAGAAATAGCTTGATACATAGATGTTAAATTTCTATCTCTTGTTCTTATACTACATGAAATCTTTATTCTATCATTATATTTTTTTATTATGCTAGCCATAGTAATACTTGAGAGTCTTGGAATTCCTAGCACCGAATCAGTGAAATGAATACAATTGCTATATTCATGGAGTGTATTCACTTTTTTTTTAACATTGTCTATATCATCTAAAAGATTTGAATAAGTAAAGTATTCTTTAGGCAATATTTTTGGTGGATTTAATTCATAATTAATTATCAACTAGTATCATTTAATTTTCATCTCTTGGAGTATAAAAAATATAACTGATTTATTCACAGTATTCTCAAAGAGCTACTATATTATTTTTCCTCTTTTATCTATTATTTTGACTGTTATTGACTCATTTTATTGTTTATTATTATTTATTTTAATTAATATTTTTAAATTTTTTAATGTTTAATAAATATATATTTTTAAAATATATTATATCTATCTTATATTATTGAATATCAATAAAAGCCAATTCATAAAAAAGATTATTCCTAGACTTTTACCTCCTATGGATATTGATATTCAATTATTAAAATCGACAGGATATACTCTTTCTTCTGTTCTTATAATAATTCACTTTCCAAAGCTTAAACCAAAAATTATTTTAACAAAAAGAAGCTCTCTATTGAAGTATCATAAAAATGAAATTTCTTTTCCAGGAGGAACATTCAAAGAAACAGATGCTTCATTAATAAATACTGCTATTAGAGAAACAAAAGAAGAGATAGGCTTAGAATTTTCTTCCAATGAAATTATAGGATGTTTCCAAACAGTTAAAACATTAACTTCTCACTATGCAATAATTCCTTTTGTTACTTTTCAGAATAGGATAAGCCAAACTAATTTATTCATGGATGAAGTCTCTAACATATTGGACATTCCAGTATTTGATTTGTTTGAGAGCCTTGATGGTAATTTTAATTATCGAAACTTTACTGATTCATATTTATTTAGATATAATAACGAAATAATCTGGGGGGCTACAGCAAGAATTTTAAAACAAATAAGAGATTGCTTTTATTGATATTTCATAAAAAATATTATTACGTGAGTTTATTTTTAATGTTATCTCATTTATTGATCATGCTATGGATGAAAGAGAGAGGTGAATAAATTTTTTGTAAATAATTAACAATGATAAGTATAATGTAATAATAATTAAAACACTGAACTTTAATATGGATTCAGCCGAAGTTAATTCATTAATCGATACTTTAAATTCCATTGATTTTCCTCTTCTACTAGGAATTTTTGGCTTCATCTTTGTAGTAATAATTCGGGGAATAATAAAAAATCATAATATCTTATTTACAAATTTCCTAATTTTACATTTTTTCATCTTTATTTTACTTTATAGATTATGAAAAATAGTTACAATTATAGGCAGTCTATATGTTAGTGAAAAAAATTTATTAATTTATTTTTAAATGGAAGAGCTGTTTTTATAACTCTATTAACTAGCTTATTTATTGTTGAATTATGACTTTTGATAGTTTATCTGAGTATATTGATACTCTTGAATCTATAGGCAAATTACATCGTATAAAAGCTGAGGTAGATCCTAATCTTGAA
>DASVFI010000079.1:0-10694 GCA_036380115.1 Nitrososphaeraceae archaeon
TATCACTAAAACAATCGAGCCTACGATATACATTATTCGTGCGGGAAGTGAAGGAACAATTCTATTTAAAAATATCAAAATTATTCCAATTATTATCAGTGCAATTCCAGTTTCTAACGATACCATTCTATTCTATTATAACTATTAATCTTTATATAGGTTATAGTACTCGTGTTAATAAAATAAGTACTATAATAAATATAATTTATAAATTATATTTATTATATCTATTAGATAATAATAAATTTTAACCTGTTCTGTTTAATAAGGTTTTATATATTAGAATCAACATATAAGAATCAAAACCATCAAAACACATAATAAATGAAGTAATAGAACAAAATATTGATGAAGTTCTTTGTCTTGAAATTGCAGCTTAAAAGGGAGTAGAAGAACAAAATCGCGAGGACGAATATTAAGAAACATATAAAAAAATTAACAGAATTAAAGAAGAACCTAATGATCACTAATATAAAATATAAAATATTAATATATACGATTTGGAACAAGATTAGATATACTAAAAGAAGAAAAAAATCATTTAGAATTATGCATCAGATTATCAAAGAATAATATCAGAGGTATGAATAAGTAGTTAGATCCTACAATAACTAATCATTATTAGGGAATAGATATTTTTAATCAATTTTTACTGTAATTAATTTATTTATGTCTATACACTATATCAATTATATCAGTAAATGATAAATACTTAATCAAACTATGATTGATAGATTATTATTATTTAGATAAATAGTATTATTTGATAATTATGAATCAATTGGAACTAAAAAATTTATTTAAGAGTTCAATTAAAAATGGTCATATCAATAACAATCGTCTTCTACCCTTTTCAAATTCTCAGACTTATGAGATAAAGATTAAGGAAGAAGGATATTTTCGTAATTTTGATTTAGTAATTGCTTTAATTCATAAAAAAAGTACAAAAAAAGAAACCTATCATTCATCTAAACAAATGAAATATGAATATTTTGATTTAGATCATGATATACAGCAGAATATTCGTATGAGAACACAGCAATTTACTGAATTTTCAAAAAATGAGAAATGTAAAATTGAGAATATAACCTTTATACCAATAGAGATAAAATCAGATAATGACATACTTGATGAAAGACTTCCTAATCAAATATTAAATGCCATTCTTACCTTTGGTAGATCTTATTTGGTAATAGATAAAAAACATGTTATAAAGAGAAATTTGCAAATATTAAAACTTCTTCCAACAACAATAATAGGATATAGTGGAACTGAAGATTATTTTGAAGTATTATCTATATTTAATAGATGTATAATGAATGGCATATTCAATATCCCAAAGAGAAGTTTTATTAAATTGCTGATAAACAACAATATAACTAACAAAATTTCAGACATAGCTAGAATATATCAAAGTCTTATAATATTAGAACAAATTAATCAAAAAT
Organism: Nitrososphaeraceae archaeon; assembly: GCA_036380115.1. Taxonomy (GTDB): domain Archaea; phylum Thermoproteota; class Nitrososphaeria; order Nitrososphaerales; family Nitrososphaeraceae; genus TH1177. Next base: position 1,449 of record DASVFI010000079.1, read on the forward strand.
TAGTATATAACTATCTTTTCAGAGTTGAGGAAGATTTAGATACTGATTTTTTGTTAAAGGAAGAAATAGATTTTTTAAATCAGTTTTGTAATTTTTCTAAGCTACCTTCAGAAAAAATTTATACGAAAGAAATTAAAAAGTTAATTAAAAATAGTAGAAATCATTTAATTACTGATTTTTTGTAATTATTTATTATCCAATCTTATAGATATAATATTCTATACAAAAATAATTCTATATTGATTATATAATTAACTATGTTATAATGTCTAAAAGTTTAGAATTATAACAAATAGAATATATACTCATCAGAATCAAATAACAAAAAACTTAGTTCTTTTTAAAGAATATATTCTTGTAATTATAAATAGAAAATGACTAAATAATTTCTCTTCAATAATATCTCCTGGTCTAATTTCTGCATCTGCTGCTGGACTGTATTCTTCTATCTTCACAACTAATGCACTTCATAGTTGGTAATCGATAATATCTTGCTATTTGAGCAGTTATCTTGATTGTAGAAATACTTAACCATGTACGATTAACTTTACCGTATGGTAAAATTTAAACATAGTCTCAATCTATAATATCCTAGTAGTAAATTATACTCTAACTCTAAAGATGCAACATAATTTGAGGTGCACTTATTTGGTTCATTTACTATGATAAGTTATTCCATTAGAATAATAGAATTAATTAATTATTTTAATTATGATTTATACATAATCCTGTTGGCTCAGATATTATACACCTGTTTTGGTAATATTGATTATAGTTAGAATTTACTTCTAAACCATTAGCATTATTTATATCAACTGTATTAAACAAATTATTAGAATTTATTTTATTATGGTTACTTGGTTCATCTACATATATTCCTACACCTGATCCTTCAATATTATTTGCATCTATTGAAGATTGATTGGTTTTAGCGAGAGTTATTCCTGACATTTCATTATTAGTTATCGAATTATTTATTAAAATAAGATTATCATTTGAATAAGCAGCAATACCCATATTATTTAAATATGTATCATTATCACTAATTTCAATATGTGAACTATCACTAGAAAACATTCCAATTTCATTGTTCTGAAGATTAATTGAATTTATGACTATATTATTTGAATCAAGAATACCTACTCCTTTCTGAAAATTGGTTATAGTTCCAGGACCTTTTATAGTGATGCTGGTCCCGATGATGCCTATTCCAAAATAATCTAAAGTTTTTCCTGGTCCAGTTATAGTCTTGCCATTTAGATCAATTGTAATTCCGTTGCCAGATACCATGAGACCATTGCTATAACAATTAATGTTATTTTCAAGTTTAAAATCTGTCTCTATAATAATTGAGCATGGTGATATTTGAGTAATTGAAAGATTTCCTTCTTTTTCAAAAGACGTTGAAATAACATTAACATCTAATTCATTTTCTATTGTTTGTGCATTACTAGAAATATAATAATTTCCGAACCATAGAATAATTGTAAGTATTAAAGAATAATAAACCATTACAATAAATTGCATAAATTAAAAAAAATACTGTAGAACGAATTATTAATCTTTTAGAATTTGAATAGTATTTTTACTAATTTATCACATATATTTAGATAAATTGATAAGACTATTTTTAAAGTATTGTTTTCAGAGTGATTTCGTAATTGACGCTATCTTTTTTTCTAACTCTTTTTCTTCACCTCTAGTTGTGAGCTGTCTTTGTTTTTGTGTATTTCGAGTCAAATTTCATTCTTCTCCTTCGCTTCTTTTTGTTTTATCTAACGATAAGTATCTCGTATCAAATCTTATAATATTTTTGGAGGAACCCCAAAGATAAGCGCGAGGAGTGGGATTTGAACCCATAAGGTATACTTGGGGGTTCTTATTTTTATAATTTATTATTATCATCAATAGTAGTTAAATGTACAATTTTAAGACAAATATAGATATAACTTAATGTTTTACTTTTACGATTGAAAAATCCATAATTAGTATGGATGGAGGTTGGGATTTGAACCCATTACTTGTATTTACGGGTTTATACTATTTATTATTAAGAAAATTGAACAGGTTCACAGTCATCCATCTAGTCTGTCACATTCGATCTGCTTCCTATTCCTGGAGTACTTTATGAACAAATGAGATAGCGATCGATCCTTCGCCTACCGCGGATGCAACACGCTTGATGTTGCCTCCCCGCACATCACCCACCGCGAAAACACTTGGCAAACTGGTTTCGAGCAAGAATGGTTGACGGGTAAGGGGCCAGCCTGAAGCGCTCAGATTTTCTGGCGATAGATCGGGACCAGTATTTATGAAGCCTTTAGCGTCGAGCGCTACGCAGCCATTGAGCCAACGAGTGTTCGGATCGGCACCGGTCATGACGAATACGTGTCTGATCCTGTGCTGCTCAATCTGTCCGTTTTGACCGTTTCGCCAGTGAACGGAATCGAGGTGATCCCCTCCTTCTAGGGCCACGATCTCCGTTAGTGGTTGGAATACGATCGTAGGACTCTTCTCTATCCTGCGAATCAGGTAGCGTGACATGCTTTTATCCAAACCTGTCGACCTGACGAGCATATGCACACGTTTTGTAATCTGCGCCAGAAACACGGCAGCCTGGCCGGCTGAGTTTCCTCCGCCAACTACAATCACTTCCTCTCCACTACACAACTGCGCTTCCACAAAGGTCGCACCATAATATACGCCTGCACCTTCAAAACGAGACAGGTTTTCTAATGGTAGCCTTCGATATTGCGCACCCGTCGCAATCACGACAGTGCGTGCCAAAATTCGAGCCCCGCTCTCGACTTGGATGATGTACGGTTTGCGGTCGCAGATGAGTCCTGTGGCCTTAGCCATGAGCATATCTGCGCCGAACTTCTGAGCCTGGAGGTATGCTCGAGAGGCAAGCTCTTGACCCGAGATACCGGTGGGAAATCCTAGGTAATTTTCGATTCTTGAGCTTGAGCCTGCCTGGCCACCAGGTGAACTCGTTTCAAGCACCAAAACGTCGAGTCCTTCTGAAGCTCCATACACTGCAGCAGCCAGCCCCGAGGGACCGGCGCCGATGACGACGAGATCTCGTATCTGGATTTGGTCAATAGATTCGTTGAAGCCAAGACAGTCTGCGATTTGTTGGTTACTGGGGTTCCGGAGTACTACTTGACCTCTACAGATCAACACGGGTATTTCACTGGCAGAAATTTGGAAATTATCCAACAGGTTCTGTACGTCAGGGTCGCGTTCTAGATCTACGTATGAATATGGGTGTCCATTGCGCATCAGAAACTCTTTGATCCGAAGTGTACTGGCGGAATGTATTGACCCGATGAGAACAATATCTCCAACACCAGCAGCTATCAACTCGACCCTACGAAGGATGAAAGCCCGCATCAGTATCTCTCCGAGTTCAGCATCAGTCTGCACCAAAGTTAACATGTGTTGGTGATCCAGTTCGATCACCTTACCTGGATTAGTGGCACGCATCTGAACTAAAGACCGGCGGCCGGAGAGTGTGTTGACCTCGCCTGTGAATTGACCAGAATCATGGACAGTGATAAGGGTCTCATAGGATCCGTAGGGCCGCACAATTTCGAGTTCGCCTGTGATCACAACAAAGAACGGTACGGAGGTGTCTCCCTGCTCTACGAGCACTTCACCACGCTCAACCGTACGCATATGTCCATGCGCTGCAACACGACGAATCTGAGATGGCGTTAATTTCGGAAATATTTTCTCAATACGAGAGCTGGTTAGGGGAAGTCCCTTGCGTGTATTGCTCATAGAGGTCGTCTCCGGTGTGGTTGCTCTTCGCAAATCATTGCTCTGAACTTTGGAGCGTAATCTAAGGAGTCATGTTTTGACATTTTGAGCTTGTTAATAATAGTCAGCCCAAAATCTCTCAAAGAAGTATATGGATAGGCCTTTAACGATGACTCTGAACCATTCAGAGCAGCAAGAGTTTTAGATATCATATTTTGTGATATGGTTCTACATTCTAATATGCTTAGTGTATGTTAAATTGTATAAATTGCTGTAGTTACTATGGTTATAAAAGAATCATTATAAAATGAGCGCATACAGCATTTTTTTCAATACTCTTTGTATCTAAAACACTTTATATCATGATCATTTACCATCCCTATTGCTTGCATAAATGCATAGCAGATGGTGGATCCGACAAACTTGAAACCGCGTTTAATCAAGTCTTTGCTCATTGCATCGGACTCATTAGTGTTGGTTGGAATATCTTTAATTGTTTTGATTTTGTGATTGATCGGCCTGCCATCTACAAACTGCCAAATATAGACATCGAAGGTACCGAATTCTTTTTGAATTTTCAAAAACGCTTTTGCATTTTGAATTGTAGATGCGATCTTTAAGCGATTACGGATAATCCCGGAATCAGTAAGGAGTCGATTTACATCTTCCTTTCCATAACAAGCGATTTTGTCTGCATGGAAGTCATCAAATGCCCTGCGGTAGTTCTCACGTTTGTTCAAAACGGTTTGCCAAGTAAGACCTGCTTGGGCACCCTCAAGAATTAGGAATTCAAAGAGCGTACGATCATCATGTAACGGTACACCCCATTCCTTATCATGATACTCAATCATGAGAGAATTATTATTTCCTGCCCAACTACACCGTCTTTTGTTGTACGTTACATTGTCTTTGGAAAAGGTATAACTACTTTTGGGTATAGTATTCGACGATTTATCCATTTGCTTTAAAATAACATATCAATGATATTAAAATTATTATGTAACCTATAAATATTATCTTAATACTTTGACCTTTATTTTATCAATACAATATTCTTACTAATATTGTAAATGTCAGTTCTATAATCTTGTATATAATATTAATATTTATTGTTTGGATAAAAATTGTAATCAAAATTAATCTAAATATACAGAAATTAATTTAATTAATTAATTAAGGTTAAAAAGACAAAAATATTCCAGTTTAGCTAAATCATCACTATTAATTTTTTTTATTATTCACGACTGTTTTTAATTTAATTTGCATTTGAAACATCCTATTTACTAATGCATAATTGAGTATAGTAAAATATTAAATGAGATATAAATAATTTTTAAAATAAATTTTAATTTTACATTAATTTTCCTAATTATATTAACTAAAACTAATAATCTGTAAATTATTTTTGTAATATAATGATTAATATTTATTCATCTTATTCATTATGAATATCTAATTTGATATATTCTTTCATCTGTTTGATTTCATTTTTGCTTAAATCTGCTTCTTGATTATTCCAATATTCATTCCAAGCATCTTCACCTTGTTTTAATGTATTTGTTAGTTCTAATTTAACTGCATCAAGATGAGAACAATTTTTATATTCTATACTTGGATTTGTTTTTACTTTTTCCATAAGAATTTCTGTTTCTAGACTTGTTTTAATTATTTCTGCCATTTCTTCAGGTAATGAGTTTAAAGTATTTAATGCAGAATCACCATATCGTTTATAATTCTCTCTCATTTCTTCTCTACCTTTTTCAAGAGAATTGCTTATTTTAGTCAATTTGGTATTTTCAGATGAACAATTGATAGTAATACTTTCTTGTCCTTTAACTGGAGTTAAAGAAGTTAGCAAGAATGCAGACGAAAGTAATAGTATCAGTAAACTTGATATGACTAAAATTTTCATATTGTGAATAGAACTATAAATATTATATTAATAAATTTTTTAAAAAATTAAAAGAATAAAATTTCTATAAATATTATATAGAAGCAAACCAGAAGATTCTCTGGAGACAACATCATTGGATGGCCTAGTAATTAAACCATTTAATTTTAATATATTTTCATAAACTTTTTCAAATAATTGTATGAATCTATGTAATCTTGGATAGACATCTATTAGCATATAGTATGACATATTATTTAATTTGCGTTTCTTCTTCTATACTATAATATACAGATGATCTCATAACTTTTCCATTTTTATCAAGTTCGAATTTCTCTAATACATTCCATTTAACCTGGTCATTTGGATAATCTACATAGTCTAATATTCTTATATTACCTTTAGTTACAAAATCACAGGTTCGAATTTTAAATTAGGATATTTCTTTAAACCAATAGAAAATATTTTTTTTAAATCATTTTTATTGTTATCGTATTAGTCTTATAATCTAAAAATAATTTTTTAATATTATTTATGTGGATTATATAATATGGATACAAAAAGAGATGGTATTATTATATTATAGTCTATAGAGAAAAGGTAATAGTATTAGAGGTTAGAGTAGCAGCAGAGTAATAATAGTATAAATTCTAGTTATAAAATTGAATTAAAATTATGATTATATTTTACTATTTTCAATCCTTTTTATCTATCTCGCATATAGTCCACTGATCTTGTTAAGATTTTAATTCTGCAGAAGGCAATGAAAAGATAGGTCAATGTAGAGTAATAGACGAATCTTCACCTACTAAAATATATTAGTTTACTTCATTAAATTTATTTAAATTAATTGATATATTGATAAATAATAAATAAATCTTTATAAAATTCTTTTTCTGTCTGAAATTTACCAATTAGTAAGTAACAATTAATTAAAATCAGAAAACAGATTTCATATAGTTTATATAATTTTGAATTTATTTATTCAATATTTTATTACTCAATAATACTACTTGATTGCTTTTGTAATGGTAAAATGATCTTTTATTGTTGTTCCACCGTTACTATTATCATTGTTAGCATAGAATTTCCCTATCATTCGTGTCACTCCATTGTTATTATTATTTATCATATCTATATTTAAAAAACCAAATCCTACATATTGATTAGCTACATAAAGTGCTTGACCAGTCAAAGGATATAATTCTGCACCTCCTGTACCAACTGTAACAAATATCTGACCTTGTGGGTTATGAAAGTTATTGCTGTTATTGTCAGTATTATCTGTTATTATTGGTTCCTTAGGTTTATCATTATTAAATATTATTGGATATGTTCTTTGGTAGTTGTGATTATGTGCCTGTAATACAATATCTACATTGTATTTGTCAAATAAAGGATGATATGTTGCTCTAAATTCCTTTTCTGCTCTATTGCCTTTACCAATATCTGCAGGAGAGGTATAAGCTAAACTGTGAAAAAAGACGACAATCCAATCTATGTCAGGGTCTGATGATACTTTTAACAGATCATTATTTACAAATTCATATTGCTCAGAACCCTTTTCATATGGGAGTTCTGTAGAGATTGCAGTAAAATGAACATTTCCATAGTTAAAAGAGTAATATTGCTTTTCTAATTCAAAAAACCCCATATAGTCTTTAAGTTTTTTTGTTGAATCAGTTTCATGGTTTCCAATCACTATTTTTGTTTTATTTGCTATTGGATTGATAATATCAAGCCAACATTGAGCAGTTTTATTATAGGATAGATCTCCAAGTGCCAAGACAAGTTCTGGTTTATGATTAATTATATTTTTTACAGTATTTATTGTATCAGTCGTGCATCCCCAGTCTCCTGCTGCTGCTAGATTATAATCTGCTAATGTAGTATTATCAGCTGCTGTTTGTTGAGATAATGAAGAAGAAGAATTAGAAGGGGAAGAATATGCATGATAGTTCTCAATAGTAATTCCACTCTTTTCTATTATGCTTATTGGCGGAGATGTTACTATTATCATTATTGTTAAAGAGAAAATATAAAAAATAATTGAGTTTGGCAGCATACCGGAACTTGACAATTTCATTAATATCATATCCAGATATCTTTCTATCTGTAATCTTATGAAATTATTCTTTCTTCTCATTCTCCTTTTGCTATTTCTTCACTTTTTACAGTGGCAGGAACTATTCTATACATATTTCCCTCTTTACCAAATGAAAGAATATACAGATAGCCATCAGGTCCTACTTCTATGTCTGTAATAACACCAAATCCTTGACCAAATATTGCTCCCTGTTGCTGAAGCTCTTCTACGCTACCAACTTTATCTTCAAGAGGTCCATCCAACAGTAATCCTGTCCTCTGCTCATTTAATTTAAAGTGGTAAAGATTACCATATTTGGCATCACCTACAAATATGTCATTTTCATATTGCTGACCGAATTTATCTGAATTAAGAAAGGTAAGAGCAGTAGGAGCAACATCCCATACAAATTCCGGAGATCTGTATTTTCCTTTTCCATCAAAGTCTAACAGACCATAATCAACATTCTTCTCAGCATTTATTGAAGTAGCAGTTATTTCCTCTACTTTTTTATGTTTATCGTTTAGTGTCCAAAATCCTTGAATAGATGCCCATCCGCTATTAAATCCAGGTTCAACAAGATTAATCTCATCACCAAAGGTTGGACCATTCTCTGTATCCCACAAAGTTCCTGTAATAGGATCAAAATCAAGTCCAAAGCTATTCTTTACTCCAATGGCATAGTATTTGTTTAATGGATGTTCATTTCCAAAAATACCTTCACCTACCACTCCACCAGCTTGAGTAATTCTCAGAATACCAGATCTTCCATCAGGTTCTTTTCCATCTACATAGTTTTGAGCTTTGGTTTGAGAATCTGGATCATCTGTTCTATCAAATGCAGTTGGTCTCTGATCGCCAATAGTGAGGTAGAGGTTGTTATCAGGTCCAACCTTGAGAGCACCACCAACATGAGAATCATCCGGCATAGCTGGTAAGTCAAGTAGAAGAGTTGGATTTGCTAATTTAGTATTATTTTCTACTAATTGATATTTGTAAACACGATTACTTCCGGAAGTGTCTCCTTTTGACTCTCCAGCTTCAGTAAAAAACAAGAATACAAATTTAGAAGGAGGATAAGATCTATTCTCATTATTTGTTTCAGTTGTTGTTGTTGTTGTTGTTGTAATAGTTGTACCATCATTCTTATTCTGGTTTTCTTTCCCTTCTTTTTCATCGTTTGAAGCAATAGCAATTCCCAAGAGACCTCTTTCGTCTTTAGATGTTACATCAAGTTGAATCAATGGCTCAGGTAAGATTTTACCATTTACAATTCTCTGTACAGTTCCTTGACCCTTTTCCAAAACCAAAATATCATTTGGTCCTAAAAATGCCATGGATGTGGGTGATTTTAGTCCCTGATAGACTGTTTCGACAATTAGGTTAGGATCGTTTAGAATTGGTCCATCAGGAGATACTTGTGGACGGGCATAAACAGAACTAATAATAGGATAATAATCACTATTATAACTTACAATTGATATCAAAGTCAAAGATAAGGCCAAAA
>DASVFI010000080.1:0-20232 GCA_036380115.1 Nitrososphaeraceae archaeon
AATGACCTAAACCAAGGGCATGACCTATTTCATGTTTAGTTATGTGTTTCAAAATAGATTTATCTAATTCTATTCCATTAGATGATTTTGAAACTGAAATTTCTACATTATCTATAAACCCCTTTCTATCAAAATAAATCACTGCTCGGCCTCCTTGATCCATATCTTCATTTTCTAATTTTATTTCTATGTCTGCTTTAGATTTATCATTTTTGACATTTTTAAAATGAATATTATTTAGATTTTTTTCCCATTCAGAAAATGCTAAATCAACAATATCTTCAAAATAGGTATTATTACTACTAGTATTGTCTTTTGTTATACTATACATCAACATACCATCTTTCAATTCTTTTCCCCACGTACAACAGATATCTATCTTTTTTTTAGTTAATTCCTGTGAGGATATTTCATTAATTTTTACAATTACAAAACTAAAAAGAAGCAAAATAACAAATATTAATAGAGTTTGAAGTAACCACTTTGAATTCATTTGGTTTTATCTATTTAATTGAAGATAACTAATGAATGTATCTTAATTCTTATTGATATGAGATAACAATATGAGTTGTGTGATTGATATTATTATTAGATGGTAAGTACTATTTTACCAATATCATTATGTGGACAGTGGTTTCCGTTGTGATATCACTTCTAAAATTGGACCCATAATATCTAACGAAATAGAAATAATTAAACATTATGTATTATAAGATGATATTAATATTAATAATAGGTTTTTAAATGAACAACATTTGGAATAAAGTATATTCTAATGATTCTTCATTTTTTGGTGATCAGCCAAGTAAATTTGCTTTAATATGTTATGAGAATTCTATTAAAAAAAATAAAGTTAAAAAAGTATTGGAATTGGGATGTGGTCAAGGTAGAGACTCATTATTTTTTGCTTCAAAAGGATTAGAAGTTTATGCTATTGATTCATCCAAAATAGCAATAGAGAATTTAACTACAAAAACAAAAGAACTGAATCTTGATATAAATTTAAGATATATTAATGCAGTAGAAGGTCTACCTTTTTCTAATGGTTATTTTGACGCTGTTTATTCACATATGTTCTATAATATGGGTTTTAGTGATGATGAACTAAAATTTTTATTTAATGAATCAAAGCGTGTTCTAAAGAGTAAGGGAATATTATCATTTTCAGTTAGAAATGATAAAGATATTATGTATAAAAAAGGAACTAAAGTATCAGGAAGCATCTACGACATTAATGGCTTTCAAATTCGATTTTTTACAAAAGAAGATATCAAATTTTTTGTTAATGATAATTTTAAAATACAAAATATAAATGAAGATTACGAAGAACCTGCAAATTTATACTTTGTAATTTGTTATAAGAATTAAAATTTTATATTACACGGGACTTATCCTGTTTTAATTTGAAATGTACTGAGTGTATTTGTGATGTAGAAGAATGTAAAATTAGTCAATCACCATTTGAATGTCCTAATTGTATTCTTAAAAAATGTTGTTGCTGGGAAAATTTTCATCTTAGTACAAATAATAATAATAGTTCATTGAATTTACTTTAACTATCGAGAGTCTTTTATATTTAAAAAGATACCATGGTTTTAGATATAACCAATAATTCTAATATCATGAATCTTAATTTTTCAATAAAACCATTTTACTTATTACATTAACTGGGCTATATTTTAGCATGGTATCACTAATTGATATGACTTTGGGTATGATTTTGGGAATGGCTCTAAGTCCTATAATGATGAAATTAATTAAAGATTTTAAACAAAGAATGAAAGTAAACAAAATATTAAGAGAATATGTAAAAAATAATAAAAAAGATTCTAATAAGAATAACAATAACAATAACAATAAAATCTAACCAGGTATATACAAATGGTTTTAAAATTGCAATAATGTAGAATAACTAATACCAATACTAAAAGATAAAGTATTCATAGTAAAATGGATACTCTGCCATCATAACATTCATTATTTAACTAAAAATTTAACAGTTAAAGATATACTTTATAATTAAATCAAGAGAAATTAAAATAATTAATTGAAGACTTTACAGATTGCTACTTTTGGTGCCGAAGGTCAAGATGCAATAGCATTTGGTATCAAAAATTTTCCTATTCATAAACTAATATTGATCTGCTTTCATGAAGATAAAAATAAAGCCGAAGAATTTTCAAGAAGGATTAAAAGTATTTTAGGTCTTCCAATAACAATTACCTTAGTTACTAAAGAGAACGTAATTAGAGATACAATGGATAGAATAAATGAAATATTACAATTACATGGCAATGAATTCGAGGATATATTGATGAATGTTAGTTGCGGTGACAAATTATTAGGTTGTGCTGCACTTTCTACAGCATTTATACATGGTGTAAAAGCATTTGGAATGGATTATACTCATACAATGCCATTAATGATGCCTGTTTTGAAACTCAGTTATAATGAGATTATTTCTGACGCAAAGAAGAAAATTCTTATGGCTATTGATAGTGCAGGAGGGTCGGTTGATAGTTTAGATCAACTTGAAAAGATTTCTGGATTTGGTAAACCACTTTTAAGTTATCATGTACAAGGATCAAAAGATGCAAAAGGACTTGTAGAATTAGGACTAGTAGATATAGAGAAAAGAGAGAGAAATAAAATTTCAACTAAAATCACAACACTTGGAAAACTTTTGATAAGCAGTAACTCATTATAGTAAATTAAATGAAGTTTACATGTTCAATAATTACTTGAATGCTTCAAGTTATTACTTTTATACATCAATTTTATTTTTCAATCAATGAAAAATCTACTATCAGAAAAAAGAAATCTAAAAATTTTTTCAAACGTAATATCCTTCGCAATTATTGGTTCATTGCTCATGATTGCAGGTCCATTACTAACACCAAACAAAATTGCATATGCTCAATCTGAGCCAGGTTCGGTATTAAAACTTGCGTCAGGCAACATACCAATAGATATTCCTTTAATCAAGGGATATGTGAATGGAAAAGAGATGTATGTCATAGCAACTGATGCATCAGATAAAGAAACTTCTGATTTGATAACAAACAAGACAGGATTCAAAGCCAATGTTGCTACAATTTTATCAAAAACACCAACAGATGTTTTAGCACAGACATATGTCTTTAAGAATGGAATTAAAGGAGATGGATTGTTTGGTTTTCAATCTCCCATATTAAGTGCTAAACCTGGAGATAATGGATATAGTCCATTATATCAACTAAATACAGTTGAATGGATTAACCAAGAAAGTGCACAAGAATTAAAATCCATAGATGAAATTTTAGCAGCAGAAAATAATGGACAATTGAAGATAGAAAAAACTAATGTCGTAGTCAACAAACCAGCAGTAAAATGGGATGGTGGAGAATTAATGATTAAAGAAGTTGAAATTAATGATGAGACATCCTATGGAGAAGGTCAAGTAACAAAAATCGATATAGAAAACATGGTTGTTACTTTTGTTGCTCATCGCGGTTGGGATCCTGATGGAAGTACAATATTTTATATTGTGACTGATGCAGTTCCTGAAATGCCTGCAAACATGATGGGAGTTGTCTTTGCTCCTTCTGATGAAAAACTTGCTACTACTCCTGTGGCAGTAGACTTGACTCAATTTACTAATGGAATAAATGGTACAGGACCTATGGGATTTCAGCCAGGTATAGGGCATGCAGGTCCTACTGATGAAAACTATAGTCCAATGTGGAGAATAAACTTTGCAGAGTGGAACGATCCAACACAAGCAAAGTTACTGCAAACACTAGCAGATCTCAATTATGCAAGAGAAAAAGGATTATTGACTATTGTTCCAGCCATGGAAGGAAAACATGTTGTTAATTGTCCATTCTTTGATCAACAAACAGTATTAAAACATATGAGCAAACAATAAGGAAAAACATTTACAATCATACAATCTCCTCTCATTTTTTATTAATTTTAAAATTACACTGTTAAAAATATTGTTTTCCTTTGACACCCAATAATCAACACCCATTTAAAACACCTAAAGATTCAACAGAACCTTTAATTTTAAAATAAAAATATTTAATTTATAAAATATTATAATTATATAGAAGAATAGGGAATATAAGTTAATGATGTTATAGGCTATGACTAAAAAAACTACAATTAAAAATTCATTAAAATGGATATTTAGTGGTTTCACTATTTTCTTTATTGCAATGTTGTTTATTATAATAGTGCATGACACAATGACAGGTATATCTTCCAATACTGCAGAGTATTGTGCCAAGTATGGATTTTTAGTTTCGCCTGGTTGTTGGTAGTAGTAAAAATATAATTGTCATATCCTGAACTAACTAAATCGTGGGTTTATAGAGCGGTCCAGACTATGACTCTTGAGTTGTTTGGTTAGGTAATTTGCCTATTACTTACCTAATGGTTCAAGAAGTATATTGTAAATATCCAATATCCATTGTTACAAATCTGATTTATGAATTATCCCCTTTATCTCATTCTAGAACTGTTTTACCTTGCATATTGGATCAAGTATTTCTTTTTTTCTTAGATATTTCAATTGAAAACTTGTCAACTAAAAGTGCATGTGCCGTTATAAATTTTGGAATGTTATTAATTTGACTTAATCTATTCTTATTCAATTAGATTAAAAGAAAATAGTATTATAAATTCTGTAAAGACAGTTGAAGAGAGTGGGTAGAGAAGAGATATAGAAAATCTAGCGAATTTAAATTAGAGTCATATAAATAATTACCAAAAATTTAGTATTAATGCTAATTTATACAATACAGAAAGTTTACAAAATAGAAGATATATTAATGATAATCTTAAGAGAAAATAATAAAGGAAACAGGTTGGAATTATAAGTAGTAATAATAAATAGGAATCTTTGCTGCATCATTGTCATTGACTCTTTACACTATCATCTGTTGCAATATCATAATTCATCATTGTTTTGATAGAGTTCATTAAATGAACTAACTCCTATTCCACTAATTAATGTTCCAAAGATGAGCATGATCTTTCTTTAATTAAGAATTTAATTACTATTACAATAAAATGGGTTTGATATATTTAAGGACAAAGTAATAAATGAAATTATTTGTCCAGAAAGCCTTAATTTTATCCTTTAAGTAAAACAATTATGAGTAATAAGGAAAACATACATTTGATGAAGACACTGGATGATGCATGGAATTCACAAGATTGGGATACTTTCAATAAACGTCATATAGAGGATGTTACTGTATACTGGCCTGGCCAATCTGAACCAACAAGAGGAATAAAGGAACACCAAAAAGAAGCAGAGATGTTTTTCAAAGCATTTCCTGATAATCATATCGAAAACAATCCGTATAAGGTAATCTTCGGTCAAGGAGAATGGACTTGTTCTATTGCTAATTTTAGTGGTACACATACAAGATCGATGGTTGGGGAAGATGGAAAAACTATTCCTCCAACAAATAAAAAATTCCAGATTGAATTCTGTACAGTAGCTCATTGGAAAAATGGACAAATAATAGAGGAGAAATTATTCTATGACTTGGTTGGAATGATGAGACAGCTTGGTTGGATACAATAAGTAAATAGGTTATCGTTAATGTATCAATATATTGTTCTTGATTATTACAATATTGATAACATGTTTTAGAAATGGATCTAATAATGGAAAACTGAAGTGTGTATCATAGTTCTTGTATATCAATACGTATTATAATTTAGTAGATATTGTTCAAGTCATATTAATAATTCATCATTTATAATTACTTTAATTCAATATAATAGTTGATATGTTACTATGTTGGCTATTACAATTAAAATTATATTAAATCAATATATATTATCATTAACAATTTTCTAAGATATAACAAGATGAATACAGACAATAAAGATAAATCAAAAGTACGAAGCGTAGGATCAACAGCCGAAGATATTACTGATATAAATGATGCTGGAGGAGTAAGTGGAAAAACATCAATGAAAGGTAAAGCATTAGGTATAGAAGGAAGATATCAACAAACAGATGGAACATCAGGTGAACAACGACAAGGTGGACAAGAAACTATCGATACAATGCAATCAGTCTTAAATAGCTACGTAGAATTGCAAAAGAATCTTCTTAATAGTTTTCAATCAGTATTTTCAAGATTTATTAACGATACATCCAAATCCTACTTGAATAATTTTACAGCTTCACAACAAAATACAGATGCATATAATAAGACGAATCAAACTATCACAGATAATACACTAAATTATACACAAAGAGTAAATGACTTTGCCGTGACATCTACCGAATCTTTTAACAAATCAATAGAAATTGCACAAAATACTATAATGAGGCTGTTCAAAACTACCTTAACTTTGTAAACAAAATCGGAAGATCTTATTCCAACCAATAAATATTTTTTTTATTTAACTTAGCACGATATTAAAAATAATAAATATTTTAGTAATTATTTAACTTTTTTATCAGAATCCAAAGTTATTTTTAAATCAACACTATGGCAAATGTCATAATTCACTAGGAGAAGATGAAAGCATACTTTGATGTATAAAAGATTAAAGGTATAGTTACTGCCAATTTAGTTTATTTTTTCTTCTCCTTCTTCGTTCTTTGAAAATATCTTATCAGGTATTTTCCAGCCCAGTTTAATCATATATGGCGAAATAAATGTAGTAATTATAGTCATTGCTCCTATCATAGGAAGAAGAAATGCACTTGTAAGACCTGTATCTACTCCGCCTTTTGCAACAACAAGTGCTAATTCTCCCCCTGAAGAAGATAGTCCAAATGATGCTTTCATAGAAGTCACTGAACTAAATCCTTGAGATTTCGCCGAGAGAAATACTGTAAGAAATTTAGCAGAGATTGAAACTATTACCAAGATCACAGCAGGAATAATAAATACTACTAACAATGACATGTCCATCAGTGCACCAACAGATACAAAAAATATTGCTCCAAACATATCTCTAATCGGAGTTGCTAAAATTCTTGTAACTGCATGGACTTTTGATTCTGCTACTAGCACGCCTGCAAAAGAAGCACCTGTTGCTACAGATATTCCAATTTGATATGAGATAAAAGATAAACCAAATGCAAGTCCCAAAACTACTAGTAATAGTACTTCATGTTGATGGAATTTGCCTATAAAATTAATTAGTTTCGGTATTGTTTTTGATCCTAGCAACAAGACACCAAAAATAAATGCCAAGGTTATGCTGATAGATATTAAAATATCAACAATAGAGAGGTCACCGGATGTACTAACAGATTGTAATACTGCCAGCATAGAGATAATAATAATATCTTCCATTATTGCTACTCCTAAAATTATATAGGATGCTTCTTCCTTGATTATGTCTAGTTCTTCTAATACTTTCATAATAATAACCGTACTTGTAACGGAAATCGCAAGTGCAACAAATGCGGAATCAAAAAGTGAGAAATGTAGAATAAAGAAACTTACAGAAAAACCAATGGAGAATGTTCCCAATGCTTCTGATAATGCTATCGTTAATGCTTTTTTTCCTATTCTTCTAAGTTTTTCTATAGGAAATTCCATACCAACAACAAACAACAAAAGAATGATACCCATTTCTGCAAACAAATTCAAGACGTCTTGATTTAATATCAGACTAAATGGTGGAGTATGTGGGCCTATGATTATTCCTGCAATAATATAACCAATAACTAATGGTTGTTTTAATTTATATGAAATAAATGCCATGGCAGACGGAATAATCATTATAACGGAAAAATCTTGGATAATCTGTCCTATTGCAATCTCCGCTACCATTTTTAACAAATAATAATGAAAATAAAGAGTATAATAACCAAATGAAATAGATTACAATTTAGAAAGTATATTATATATAATATTACTAGACCAAAGTTAAAGAGTTGAATTCAAATTTTAATAAAATAGAAGATAGTAATTATTTTATATGTTTATCTCTATAAAATTTTAAGGCTGAATATTTACATGTCTATAATTGTCCAACCTGATGATATAACTAAGGCTAAAGTAGTGTATTTGATACTTAATAAAAAAACAGAAGAGGCGTTACGAAATTTGAGTAAATTTTATAAGGTTGCACCACCTGAAATAACTGTTGGAACCATAAAAGGGAAAAGAAGAACTGTATATGCAGTATATGTTCAAAGAGAAAGCAAGATTTATTGTATAAACTCTGACATATTTTATAACCCGTTTATAGTATTACACGAGTTTTATCATCATATACGTACAAAAGGTGGTATCCACAAAGGTTCAGAGAAATATGCTAATACGTATGCAAAAAGTTTCATTGACTCTTATAAAAAAATAGTTAACCAAATAAAGTCACAAAATAATAAACAATAAAACATTTGTTTTGCGAAAAATTAGATAGGTCTTTTTTGTTCAGACCAATATAATTTATTATTCTTTCCACACTCATTGCATTTATGTAATGTTTCGATATCGTCTCTATTAATTTTATGTTTATTTGTTTTTGTATGTTCATTATCGGGTTTTACAGCAGCAAATTCAGCTCCACAATAAATACAACTAAAATATTTAACTGTACTAGATGGCATGAGAATTCTAAATTATCTCATTAATCTAAAAAATGTATCCCCTAAAGCTACTAAAAATAGCAGAACGATATAGTGGGAAAAGCAATGCAGAAGAGAATGGCAGAAGAAACAGAGAGGAAGGTATAGTTATTTTGAGAATAAAATCTACAAGAATAATTACATAAAAAATATAGATGGTTAGCCGTAATGATTATTAATAATTTAATGTTTTTAGTAAACCTAATCTTTCATTTTATTATCGTGTCATTACATATTAATTTAAGTAGCTTTTATTTGTCTCAACGGATGAAAAGTATATGTAATTTTATTTTGTAGTTGAAATATTCTAAAGTGGAAAAATATAGCATCAGATTGGCTTTCTTTTTTTCTTAGGAGCATCGGATTGACCAAGGTAATCGCTTAGAGACTTAATCATGGGACCCATCTTATAGACATTAGGCATAACATCTACATGAATAAAGTTCTCTTCTAGAGCTTTCATTGTAGAAGGTCCAACTGCAACCACTATGACATGATTGTTAAGGTAGTTTTGCAAAGGTTCCCTTAGGTAATAGGCTTCTGCTATCTTGAAGAGGTCACGCACAGAAGGGGGACTCGTAAATGTTATCGCATCTACAAGTCCCTTACCTATATCGTCTACGAGTTTAACCACCTTTGCTTCATCAGGAGGTATATACTTGAAGCCCATCATTTCAAGAATTCGGGCTCCACTCTCCTTAAGCTCAAGTGAGTATCTATAAGTTGATGACTCAAAGACTTGGGCTCCCAGTGCCTGAAGCTCATTTTTTATGAGAGGAGAGTAGGATCCATGCCAGAGAACAGCGACATTTCTACCAACCAGACTAAAACTCTTAAGGAGATTAGTTATTCCTTCTGCTGTATTCTCCTCTGGCATGATGTCTGTCTTGACTCCATGGTTTGTTAAGGCAATCTTGGGCTTCAAACTTCTAGCGATGACAGTTGTTTGCTTCAAGGCCTCCACAAACTTCTTTTCTATCCCTAGGTTTTTAGCCGTAGACATAAGAGAGTATACTGCGGGACCAGTCATGAAGACCACATAGTCAATTCTCTCTTCTAATATCTTGTTTATAAACAACTCAGTTTCCTTAGATATGTCCTGCCTTGCTTCTATGCCCACTGTTGGTGCAAGATAAGGTCTACCACCGAAGCTGGTTATCACATGGGCTAGCTCTGATGCTCTACGACTTCCTGTTATTACAACTGTCAAACCTGCAAGTGACGTAATCCATCACCTTTTGTAAATTCTACCGTCAAAAAAGATTTTGTCATGCTGGTATATAATTTCTTGTATGCTGATACTATTATTATTATATTATTATTAGGTATATATGAATAAGCTATATAATAATTATTTAAATATAAATATTGTATAACCAAATAAAAATAACAATTACTAGATTGTAGACATCTTTCGATAGAACAATATATTATCAGAGTATCAATTTTTAATTACTTTGTAGTTGTAATATCATGTTGACTATAATTATATCGTCAAAAAGTAAAAACATTAAATAAATTATATATTGATCGAGGTTATAATCATAGTTTATTTTTGCAATTTTTGCAAAAGGTTCTGTTTTTGAAATCAGTATCGTACAGGGAGTTACTGAAATACATGACACATCTTTTATTATTGCAATGAAACAAACCGAAAGAATGTCCTAGTTCATGTATTGCTTCTTTTGCAATTCTATCATTAAACATCAATTCATCTTGTTCAAGATTATAAAATTCTGGTCTTAACCTAGGAAGATATATTGCCGCAATGCATCCTCCTAAAAGGGCTTCACCAAATACAAAATTTAATTCTCCAGAATATGCATCCATATCACAAATAACTAGAATCTTCATTTCTTTTGTTGGTTTGATTTTTTCTAAAATCCAATGCAATAAGTTAGAGGATTTAAGTTGATTTCTTTGTCTATTAATAAAATTATGAATCTCTACTTTTAATATTGGAGCAATAGTAACATTAATGCCATTAAATTGTGTAGATATGGAATCATATAATAACTTAAAAATATTGTTATCTATGTCTTTTTCGATAGGTTGTATAATAATTTGCATGCATGTTATATCAAAGTTATAATTTATAATATTTATTAAAATTAAGATTATATGATATATACCGGAGCTATCTTAATTTCGATTGACAAAAAATTATATAACTAGAATTGAAGTTATTTAAAAAACTACGTTATCTAGTCACATAGAATTTTGATCATAGTATTTATTGACTGAAGGAATTAATAAAGGCAATTAAATCTTAATATAGTAACTAAAGTCTCTTTTAGATTTGCCATATCATAGAAATTCATCATCGACGTTTTTAAAAGAAAATTGCTTTTGTATTTCAAAACACTCAATTAAAACACTTAAATAAATCCAATTTACAGGCTTGATATGTTAAAGTTATTTGATAGAGATAAACTTCCGACGGATAATCCAAAAGTGACGTTTTTAGTTGCTGTAATTATATTTTTTATAGCTGGTACTGGAATATGCATAGTGTCTAGTGATTTAAGCTCAATTGTTTTTGCAACTGTAGATATAAACAACAATAATAACTTCTCCACTTCATCTTCAATTCTTCATAATAGTAGCTACACTTTTGTAGAACAAAAGACAGTCATGTCCCAACCCGCTTCTGTAAGACATCCCGGACAACCATCTCATGAAGTAGTATTTGCTCTTCCTTTAAGAGATGATGGAAGGGTTTGGTCAGGAACGGTAACATTTACTGCAAGTAAACCAATAGAGGCAGAGATTCTTCATACTTATGCTCCAGAACAGAATCCAGATTCATTACATGGTGAACCATATCATGCAATATTGCCAGGTAATAAGAGTATTGCCATTACTCATATGAGAGATATAATTGATGTACCTATAGAAATAAATGGTACTGGAATAAGTTCGGGTTCCTTTAATTTTGTAGGAAATGCACTAGTTTTTCATAAAACAAATGGTGAACCATTTACTGTAACATATACTATTGATGCAAAGGTTAAAGATATTGATATTAATAAATGATTAAGTAATGCATCTAAATTATCTGCATCAAAGTTGTTAGTAGAGGAAGCTATGATTTAACTATAACTGCAATGAACAATTTGATACTACAAATATACAAGTTGTTTACTTGTCTTTTCCTAAATTTACTCTATAGATAGTATAATTAAAAATTCCGCTATAATATTCTCAAAAACATGTATTTCTCGAAATTATAGGTGAAGTAGGATCAGAATACGTATTATTATATAAGGTAATTAATGTATATTATTTATCTATAGAAGATAATAGTAGGCCTTGGTACACTGGTGTTTATTACCCCCGATAGGTATAGAAATAAAATTGAATAATGTTGGAAGATTTGTTATCTTTGTAAAAACTATAACATTATCACATATCATGAGATAGATCATTACCTTTATTGTGTATTAAAGATTCTAAAGGAGAATTCATTGCAGTATCTTCTGCAGAAGTAGTGAATAAATAAAAAAGAGGAAATAATAAATAGTATTGATGAAAAGTAAAATTAATTACCAATATCTGATATGAAAAAGAGATTTTATTTTAGGCGAGAAGTTTCTGAGAACAATACTAAAAATCAACAGTATAGTAATGATACTATTGTAGAATCTTCATATTTCTATAAGCGGTTAATAAATAGATTTTTGGTTGGTTGTATATTAGTTAGTGCTGGTATTTTACTAGCTGAAAGTGCTGGCAGTTGGGATATAACAAACCATCTTTTAAATAAACCTGAAACCTTCTTTTCTTCTCCACATGTTATATTATATAGTGGAATAGCTCTAAGCCTAGTAGGAGCTTCAATTATGTTTCTATATTGGAGGTCATATTCTATTTATACTTCTGCTATAAAAGAACAAAAAAAACTTACAATGAATTTATCGATAAAATTGGTAATTAGTGGTGTTTCTATGTTAATATTAGCTGGGCCACTTGATTTTTTTTGGCATTCAGCTTTCGGTTTAGATGGTTTGCTAAGTCCTCCACATCTTACTTTAACAATTGGAATGTTAGCAGGCAGTATTGGAGCTCTGATAGGAATAACATCATATATCGTCATGAACAATAGCATTATTCAAGAGAAAAGACAGAATAATACTAATAGTGGCACTTTTGAAAAGAATGAAAAAACCCCAATTTCAATATACTCAACATTAACTATTATCGGAATATTGCCGATTTGGATGTCATCCTCAGGATTAATTTACATGTTCTCATTACCTTTTTCCGATACAGAATACTATAACTTTAACTTAGAACCTACTATTGCAGCCACTATAGCTACTGTAAGCTTCCCATTTTTAATATCATTTGTTTTAGTATCATTATTCAAAATCGTCGAAAAAATGAGTAACAAAAAGAGAAAGTTTGGTGCCATATCTGTCACCGGTTCAATTTTTATTATTATTACAATAGTTACAATGATGATTCCAAATAAATCGTTGATATCTACAATTCCATTCTATGCACTCAATATCATTCCTATTTTAATTGCTGATGTATTTTTGTCAAAGCTACCGTTAAAGAGAATGTTCATTTATATATCAGGAGGGATTCTTGGATCTTCATTCTTCATGCTTTATTATCCAATGATAACTCATATTTATAATGAAGTATCCTCTAATCAACCTGTATGGCCTAGTCTTACTGCTCCTATCTATTTTGACATGATTAGCCAAATCTATCCATTACTAGTTGTGCCAGCTGTTGGAGTAGGAATTTTGGGAACAATTGTTAGTAGTAGATTAATTAATAGGAAAAATTGATGATATCGACTCCAATATCAAATGAAATAGGATATTATTGCTAATTTACCAGTAAACTAAATATGCTATCAGAAGCCTAGATAAAATAGAAAGATAACATAATAAAAATTATAATGCTTTGTAAAAAATAAAAAATAGTTACTTTGCTAAATCCTGTAATTCTTTGTCAATAGTTTCACCGAGATCTTTTGCACCTTCAGTGATGTTTGATCTCAGAACTTTAGCTCCTTCAGTAATTTTGGAGCCAACATCACTAACAGTTTCATGAATTACTTCGCCTACAATTGAAGATAATATCTTTGGCCATAATTGAGTAAGCATACCAGGTGAATGAGTCTTTAACCAATCCGCTTGTTCCTGTTCATCGTTCATATTTTTAGATAGTGGAGCTATGGCATTTAGATATATCCCTCCTGCCATCTGGCATTTTTGTACCAACATAAGATAAATACATGCTTCTGCATTTTCTACAATCATGTCTTCTTCTGCCCTCTTTAGCTCATATTCCGGTTTGGTCATGGTTTTATCCATCATCTCCTTCATAGCTGGAGGATAGGAAGGTAATGGTAATCCTAATTTTTCTGGTGTTGGCTGGCCACCTATACTGGAGATAAGATGCTGTAGTATTTTTTGATGTTGTAAACTTTCTTGTAAATGATATTCTAATCGTTGCTTAGCTTCTGGTAGACTAGCTTCTGTAATTCGTGTCTGCAATCTTTCTACTCCTGCGTTTTCCATAGCAAGAGCAGCATTTAATTCCAAAATAAATTTCTGATTCATTAAATCGATAGTTGGTTTTGACATAACCTATTGTAAGAAGTATATTATATAACAGTTGAAATATTGATATTGTTATAGTGTATAAAAAATAAGGACATAAAAATCTTAAAATGACACAAAAATTAAAATTTAAATTAGATCATTATTATTTTATTTTATAAACTTTTTCTAATATTACAAATAGCAATTCAAAAGATTTACCTTATTTTATATTTGCATTTTTTCTATTAATAATAAATTAATTTAGAGTATCTCGTCTTTAAGGATTCTCTATCATTATTTTTATACCAATTTGCTAAATGATATATCTAAGATTATATTCATATAATCACATTACTTTTTCTAACATTCTGTAGATGATTCGAAAAAACTACTGTCTCTGGTTTTGGTTATGCAGAACATTCAAAATGGATTATTGGTCGTGCTGGTTCACCTATTGGAGAAAAAAAGATGATGAAAAAGTAGGAATTTTAAAAAATGGAACCCTATTTAACTTTTCTAAATGTTCCACAATTGGAAAGACAAGTAGCCCATTTACAAATTAGGATAGAAGGGCTCTAACCAATAAATTGGACCTGTTAGGTCATATATGACAGATATAAATATATAGAATTGTCTAATATAGAAGTTTGATGCAGTATTGACTAGAATTTTCTCTCATATAGAAAAAGTTTTTTGGAGATATAGCAAAAAATGATAACCTGATCTAACAATATACAAAAATATAGAAAATAAATCTATAATTTGTACAATAATATCAAATGTATAACTTTATTTTAAATTTTATATAATTCCAGATTTCTATTATAATAGTCACAAAAAATGAAATTACAAGCTCTGATCTAAATATCAAGCAAGTAAAAGAATTAGAACTAGATGAACAATCAAAATCAACAAGAAAAGCGAGTAATCGTTATATTACTATATAAATTAGCAGAACCATCTAGATAGTATTCTTTTGTCCTTTCTCATTTAATAGTTTATTGTCAAAATCATCATTCAACAAAATTGAATTTTTAGAATAATCTACATCGATTGCTATTATTACTGGGACGGATGTTGATTCTTTTGCTCTTTCCAAGATTTTAGGAAATTCTTTCGTGGATTTCACATAATAGCCAATGGCTCCAAAACTTTGAGCAAGTGTAACAAAGTCAGGATTATTAAATCGAGTAAATGCACTAGTTCCAAATTCATGAATTTGTTTTAGAGAAATCATACCATAATCTGAGTCACACCAGATAATGACTATTATTGGTAATTGTAAACGAACAGCAGTTTCTAATTCCTGAACATTCATCAAAAAGCCACCATCACCACACATGACTACAACTTTTTGATGTGGCCTGACAAGTTGCGCTGCGATAGCACCTGGAAATGCAAAACCCATTGAACAAAAACCGTTAGTAATTAGACAAGTATTTGGAATATAAGTATTGTACGTTTTTGCTATCCACAATTTATGAGCTCCAACATCTGATATAACAATATCATTTTCTTCTAAAGCATTTCTTACATCAATTACTAATTTCGTAGGTTTTATCGGATAAGCAAAATCATCTTTGAATTTTTCAATTCTTTCTGTAATTTGTTTTTTCATTTCAGTGAATAGTTCTGGTATTTCAAAATAGGGTTTGTTTATAGAATTTAGATTGTTATTGTTGTTGATTTTTTTCTCTCTTTTTATTTCTACTTCTTTTTCTTTAGTCAGTTCAAGCAAAATTGCATCTATAGTATAACCAATATCTGCAGCAATCTCAATGTCTGGAGGATAATATGTTTCCACTTCAGCCGGAGTAGAATCAATATGAATGATTTTCTTATCTAAATTTCTATTCCAATTTTTTGGACTGTATTCTACTAGATCATATCCTATCGCAATAACCAAATCAGCTTCTCTCAATGCAATGAGGACATGATCTGCATCTTTGATTCCGATTGTTTGTAGATGTCTTTCAGATTTATCTGATATTACACCTTTTGCCATGAATGTGTTCATTGAAAATATACCAGTTTTTTCTACAAACTTTCTTATGTTTGAGCTAGCGCTCCCTCGTATACATCCGTTTCCTACCAAAATTATCGGAATTTTGGCACTCGATATCATTTTAACTGCTTTTTTTATCAAACCTTTGTGGGGTCTCGATTTTAATGTTCTATGAGGTTTTGTTATTGGTTTAATATCAGATTTGTCTTTGGCTATATCCTCTGGCAGTTCTAAATGTACTGCTCCGGCTTTTTCCTCAATAGAAATTTTGAAAGCTCTTCTTACTATCTCTGCAATAACATCAGCATTGTGGATTGACCATCTCCATTTTGTTATGGGCTTAAACATAGATACAACATCCATGTTTTGATGAGACTCTTTATGGCGTAAATTGGAATCTGTTTGTCCTGTAATCGCCAATATTGGAGATCTATCCATATTTGCATTGGCCACACCTGTTATCAAGTTTGTTGCACCAGGACCAAGTGTAGATAGACACACTCCAACTTTTTGAGTTAATCTACCATAAACATCAGCCATAAAAGCAGCTCCTTGTTCATGTCTTGCTAAAATAAATTTAATGTTTGAATTTAGTAGCGAAAACATTAAATCAATATTTTCTTCACCAGGCAAACCAAATATGTATTCTACTCCTTCAGACTCTAAGCACCTTAGGAATAAATCGGATGCCTTCATCATTATTTGATTATAATATGGGATAACATAGTATTTCATTATTGGTTATCTCAATAAAAGTTCGATTAATATAGAATGTCTTGAATTAGGCTCTTTTTACTTTTTGATAAATTCTTAAGATATCTTGAATCTTAGTAATGGGATTGTTTTAACATGTTTGTAGCATGGTTAGCACAGTCTTTCTCTCTCTCTTTTAATATTCCTTTATTTTAGCAAAATTTGTGTAATAACATGTTTCCTCTTTATAGTTACTTTTTATTAAAAATAAAAAAATCAATATTAAATTCTAGTATATTTTAGGTGTTATTTCTTATTTTTCCTTACATATCGCAGAGCAATAGATTTAAGAGTTAATTAAAAGAAATAGCTCACGTTGTTAATTTTATTTATTTACTTATTTTAACTATATTTTAGGATTGTTTAAAGAGGGTTCTGTCTGGAGTTCTTTTGACTGAAAAACCAGACTAGAGGACGTGTATATAGTAATAATATATACATGAGCCTCAATGAACCCCTCTTCTTCTTCTTTATAATAATTAGTAAAAGAAGCCATAGCCCTATTCCAGGAATCACAAGGAACCAGATAGATAGAAGTCATGGTATTTTCTACATTAGATCAATGTACAGAACCACAAGATAACGGAGAAAAGAAAACTGTCAAGTATATTAATAATACTTGAAGATAATTATTGTTATTTTAATACAAGTAACAAATTAAGTAATTATAAATTCTGTAAAAAAAATAAATTGAATAAAAATATGCTTAAAGTAGTTAATTGGAATATCTTGGAAAAAGAGATAATAAATTAAGAGAAGAAAGATGAGAAGAAATGAAAAATGATTACTTTGAGCAAACAATGAGAAGATTTGAAAATACAAACGATTATCGTTTATATCCTCATATGTTTACTATTATACGTATTGATGGTAGAAATTTTAGTAGACTAACAAGAACAGATTTAAAATTAAAACCATTTGACCTAACTATTAGGAATTGTATGATAGAAACTGTAAAGCATTTGATGTATAATACAGGTTTTAAATGTGTTTTTGGTTTTACTCAATCAGATAAAATTTCTATTTTGTTTGATTCTCGTTATCAAGTAATAAACAATACTTTTGCTGGTAAGATTAGAAAGTTTAATTCTATACTTGCTTCAGAAGCTTCAGTTAAATTCTCAATGTTAATGAATCATCATTGTATATTTGATTGTCGTATAATTCAAGTACCAACAATGGAATTAGTACAGGATTATTTCTTGTGGCGTATAAGTGATTCCGAAAGAAATTGCTTAAATCAATGGTGTTATTATCTTTTGATAAATAGTGATGGTTTATCACCATTAAAAGCTCAAAAGGCATTAGATAAACAAACGATACAATGGAAGAATGAATATTTATTTAATAATCATGGTATAAATTTTGATAAGTTACCAGACTGGCAAAAAAGAGGAATTGGAATATACTTTATGAATTACAAAAAAGAGGGCTATAATCCAATAACAAAACAAACGGTTATGGTAGTAAGAAGAAAGTTAAATGTAAATTTAGAACTGCCAAGACAGAATTATGAGTATTCTAACCTTATTACAAAATTATATGATAATATGACCGTAAATTCAAAGATAAAAGAGAGAACATAAGTTGCATCAAGCATTACATGATATATCATGTAACAGAAAGAGTTTGGATTAGAATTAAAAGTAAAAATAATTGGATTCCTTTATGGATTAATATAGAGAATGAGTGAATTTATCAACATCCAAAACACTTTCAACAAAATCCATGAATATCTTCATTCTCATAATTTTAGAATTATAGAAAAGACTACTAATGAAGACCCAAATGAAGAACTTGTATTAAATTTGTTTGTTCAGAGAGCAGATATGCACCGATATAGATTCAATATAAGTTTCTTTAAACAAATGAAGACTTTTTTTCTTTTTAATGTAACAATGGGATTTATGCCAAAAGATCAAATAGCTCTAAATTCTCTTGAGAATACTAACAAGGCTCAGCATGAACAATTATTTATGGATCTAAGAAAGATAATTTATCAATTAAATGTTGATTTTGAAATTCAAATGCCAAATATGATGCTGACGAAAGAAATAACTATTGACGCTGCGAATAATGAACAATTTTTCATGGATCAAGCCCATAATTTTTTACATGCTATCGAATTAATTAGAATAAGACTTGACGAATTTTTTTATTCAATATTTCCTCAAGGTAAACCAAAAGATAAATAAGAATATAAGTAACTATGATATCCCATCAAACTTTTTCTGAAGTACTCATTATTTTAAATTTTGTACAGACAGATTTAGAATTTCTTAATTATTTTTTATTTTATTAAATAACTAAATTTTTACGGAACAATCCAAGACAATAATTTTGATATTAAAATATATGAAAAATTCTATCTCTCTTAGTAGCAATATTATCTAGCAAACAATAACTACATTTGTTCCCCTTCCTTAAAGAAATATTATCAGAATAGATATTTGTCTAATACTTTTTTTTATAATAAATTACTACAGCAATAAGGAATAGTTTATTGTTATTTGTATACAAAAGTAATATTTTTAGTAACGCCTTTACAGTAGGATCTATCATTCCAGTAATATCTCATTTCTATGACTGACTGGCAATGGATTAATAATCCTACTATATTTTATCTATAGTTTGAGTTTGAAAATATGTTTCCATTCCTTAAGTGATTACGGAAACAAAAAGTCATAATCCACAGTCAGCAATACAGATATCATATGTATACATTTTTACTTCCTTCGTCTGCTCCTCCCGCTCTTGACATTTGAGGTTTTCCAAATTGTTCAGATATTGTCTTGTACATATTCAATTCTTGCAGTGATAAAGGCCGTATTTTTTTAATAGCAGCTTCAAAATGTTTCATCTGTATTTTTAATTCTTCTTTGTGTTTTTCAGCTTCATTGGGCTCTTTATACTTTGATATATGCTCCCGTAAAGCAAGCATAACAGCTGCAGATGATAGCGAAGCAATATCAGCACCTGTATACCCTTCGGTATTTTCTGCCAATTGATCAATATTAACATCTTCTGCTAAATGTTTCTTTTTAGTGTGAATTTTTATTATTTGTAGCCTAGAATCTCTATCTGGGGGAGGGACATAGAGAATCCTATCAAATCTCCCAGGCCTCAATAATGCAGGATCAATAATATCTGGTCTATTTGTTGCACCTATTACCACAACATTGGTTAAAATTTCCAATCCATCAAGTTCTGTTAAAAATTGACTAATTACTCTTTCAGTAACATGAGAATCACCGAAACTTCCACCTCGTGCAGGTGTTATTGCATCCATTTCATCAAAGAATATAATACAA
>DASVFI010000081.1:0-5278 GCA_036380115.1 Nitrososphaeraceae archaeon
ATCATCTGGTGGAAATGGAGTGAGAGCTGCAATAAAAGCTCCTATCCATCCATATCTAGATAATAGTCTTTGTAGAGGAAGTAAGCGATTTTTTGTTTTTTCTTTAAGTATTTTATATCCATAATAACTAATCATAAAAATAATAGTTCTTCCTGCCGTTACAGATATTGCAGTTACTATAGATATGATATGGGGATCTAATTGAGCATTAAACGCACCTGCAATAAGAACTGGAACATAGGGAACAGGTACAAAAATAATAATACTCGATATAAAACTAATAAGCATAATTTCTAAATAACCAAGGTTATCAATTGATAAAATGTCATTAATATCCATTCTATTATACTAGTATGTATAAAATAATTTTATTTATTTTATTTTGATAGAGCGTGTTGAATTGTTGAGTTGCTCTTGTCACTATATATATTTAACAAAACCCTTTGAAGCATATGTAAAATATAAGGAATTACCTTTGTAATGAGTTTCAATTACTAATATTTATGATGAGTAGGATATTAAGTTTTTATATTTTTAGAGAAATAAAATTTATTATTTTGAATTATTTGTAAAACATGATATCTTTGAATCTTTTTTCATATCCTCACTAACTTCAATATACATATTTAGCTGAAATCATATGAACCAATTTATAAATGAACTTATAATACTATTACAAATCCTCTTTTTAGGTCAAATTTGTTTCACATCCCACTAGCCCCATTGAACTCTGGGTTCCAATCCTATTGTTGAGAGAATTCATTAACTTTTCAATTGCAAGAAAGAATATGCAAAGAGAGAGTGAACAACAATTAGCTAATTTAAAAATACAAATTGAGCAGTAAATTTATTCTAGGATAATGGAAGCTAGACTTAAACTGGAAATACAGAAGAGTTTACAAAAATGGCAAGTGAAAGTTCTGTATTTAAAGAACGTTTTGCGCTAGTTGATAGCCCATCAGAATATTATACAATAGTATCATTTCTTGACATGTTTGAAAATGTATTCCGACTTATATTCCGACTTAACGAGATGCAAATGATATATGAGATAGTATGGAAACGTTGGAAGGTTCTTAAGGAAACAATAATGACAATACCGAAGTTTAGAAGCATTTGGATCAAGACAAAGGAATCACATCCAGATAAAGACTTTGGAGAGTTTATTGATTCATTATTAGTTCAAAATAGAAGAAACCAATAACAGATTTAGATTTCCTAAGAACTAATTATCAATATAACAGAAGCAATAAAAAATATCATCATAATTAGACTTAATTTAAGAAAAGTTCGCATATCATCTCATCTAAAAAAAGTATCTACAATATGTTAATCCCATTTATTGTAAATGGGATCTGAGCATCCAATTGTTCTTGAAAGAATCCATGCTTATCATGAAAATGGGGACCGACTACATTCCAGTGGTAATTTCTAGTCTTTGTATACAGAACGTACTCATCACATAATACGTTATTTAAAATCTGTATTACTCCATTAAGAGATTCTTCAGCAAGCCCTATATCAATATCTTTAATATTGCTTTTTTTTACTAATGTGGATTCCATTATTTATTTTATTCAATATAACAAGCCTTTTATAAAATATAAAGATCACTGGAAATAAAGTAGATTTTTTAATGGGAAGCTATTAAAATCATAATCTAATCTACATTAGCAGAGTATACTAAGAAAGAATCATTAAATACTATATAGGTTACAATCAGAAATGACTACCTACATAAAATTATTTTTATCGCTCTCCTCTTAACATATTAGATATAGAAAGACGGTAGAATAGCAATTATGAAACATTTTTAAATTTATACAAAGAAGTTCCATATGAAATACAAAAATTGTCAAACTCGTATTTGTGATAATAATATGATCTCGAAACACAAAACTCAATAACCTAATGTGAGTAAAGAAGAAACAATACAATACAATTTCAATCTGTGTAATACAGATTTATTTAAGCACAAATTATTTCGGTATTAAATTCTCATTGAATCGTTTTTCTACTTATAGCAAATTTAGATAATTATTCACCATATTCGCCAAAGATTTATTATCATATAGACTATACAATTAATATTTTGATTAAATTGTATTCTTTCAGATACTTTATCTTAATCTCTAATTTTATATCTCCCTACTTCTATATGCATTCCTACCTAGTTCATACTTATCTACTTTAAATTATCTAGAGCTTTGTTCTCTCCTTGAATAATAAGCTCTTTAATTGTATTTATTGAAAATTCAGCATTTTGTGAGGGATATGGTGTTCCAATATTTTCTCTACTAATTCTTTTGATCGCGAGGATTTTAGCACCAAATTTTTCTGCCAATATTTTATGTTCTTTTTCAATATAACTAATTATATTTTTATCCAATTTAGAATTATCGAATTCTTTAAAGACATTATATAATGTGTCAATTAAAGCAATATGTCTAGTTATCAGTCTAGACATTTTCCTGAGACTCAGGTCCTTATCAGTAAACATTATATCCTTGGCTCTTGACTGAACTTCAGTCATATTAGATGGAAGTCTCTCTATTTCTTTAGGATAATTTTCAATAATGAAAATGTTTTTATCTTTACTAGGAGAAGCGGTCATAACTTCTCGGATTGGAGTATTACTTAACAAAGATCCATCCCATGCATATACACCATCATCTATATCTACCCAAGGGAATCCATATTGAGGATATCCTATTGTGGCTAAGAGATGTTTCATTTGAATCTGTGTTCTATAACTATCAAAAATTATTGGCTCAGCTGAAAGTACATCAACAGCAGTAATTATAAGACGTGGTTGCCTATTATTATTATGAAGGTTATCATCATTTGTATTATTAGTAGTATTATCTTGTTTTAAATTTGGCGACAGTTTTTTTAAATCTATGTATTTTTCTAAAGTTTTTTCTAATGGAGTATTGTCATAGACATAGGTCCACTGAGATGGTAATGTAATTAAATCGCGTGAATTTTTATATTGAAACATATTCCAATTAAACCATCTGGGAACAAAGAATTTTGGTACTCCAAATATTGCTGCATTTAACGAAGCCGAAGAAGAATTTTTGAAATTCATTTGATGAGTTTGATTATCATAATCAAAGGAAAACATATCAGGTATTACATTAACATTACTCTCTGCAACTTCTAGCCAAAAATCTTCTAGATCTTTTGCCGGATTATCATTTTTACTTCCAGCCATTATTGCTCCATTGATTGCCCCTATTGATGTTCCTGCTATTATGTCAAATTTTATTCCATTTTTTGCAAATGCCTTAAAAACACCACAAGCAAATGCACCTAATGATCCACCACCTTGTAAAATCAATACATTTTCAATATTCTTTTTATGTTTGTGTTGATACATTCTTTCTTTTTACTTTATTATATAAAATTCATTGTATTTTGCTCTTTCCGAACGCAATGCAAAAAGTTTCTCATTTATTGAAAAGTGTGACCAAAATTTCTATTTAGAAGGTCCAAAATTTATGTCAAATTTGTTTCACATCCCACTGGCCCCATTCTATAAGTGGGTTCATATACTTTGAGTGTGATACTAGATTTTGTAAAAACAAGAAGGAGAAGAAAAGAAGGAAATTGCCACTAAAACTATCGACAACAATAGGAAAGATTCACAATATTCCTAATTCCAAGAATATATAGATAGTAATGAATTTTTAGCATTCATAAATTTTTAAATATTATACTTTTGTTATTTTTTTCTCTTTCGATTCTAACGGTTCTGCTATCTCAAGTATATTTAAAATAATATTATTTTGAGAGGATATAATTTTCTTTAAACTTGAAACTGAATCTCTATTTTAGAAAATAATACTCAATACAACGAATATGTTATTTATAGATCACATTATCAGATTTATAAATTGTGCAATTTAAAAATATTGTAATATGATAGCAAATTTTATCGTTATAAGAACAAAGTATACAAATTATCAGATGAAAATTTTATATATCATTTCATTTGAAAATAAATTGATCTCATTATAGAAGGTTATATCATAAATAAGATATATTGTAAATAAATTAATATAAAATACAAAAAATTTTTTCTTTATCAATTTAAGTATGCTGAATTATATTATATGTGTTAATATTCATAATGATAAGTGAAAAAATATGTCTAGTCCAACAGATATACTAAACAGATTATTTAAAGAAACCAAACCGCAAGAAAGACTATACCCAAAGGAAGAAAAAGAAATTCAAGGATTTGATTTAGAAGAAATTTTAAGAACTAATATTTATAATGTAATGCTAAATAGACGTTCACAAAGGAAATTTGAAGCAAGAGAGATTGAAGAGTGGAAATTAGAAATAATTTTTGCTGCTGCCGATACTGCACCTACAGCAGGCGGATTTCAAGGATTTGAAATATTTCATATTAAAAATACAGATATCAAAGTAAAACTAGTAGACGCAGCTAACAAACAACCATATGTTAATGCTCCCGTAGTATTGGTATTTTGTATGAATCCAGATAGGGTTAAAATGAATTTTCCATCTCAAATACTAAAGAAATTCTCAATTCAGGATGCAACATTAGCCGCAGCATATGCCCAGTTAGCCGCTCATTCCCTTGGTCTAAGTTCAATTTGGATTGGAATGATTGATGAGAAAAAAGTCATGGAAGCAATAAATACTGATCTTGTTCCATCATCTATTCTATGTATTGGCTATCCAAAAAAGATTTTACAACCTAAACCAAAAAGAGAATTATCAGAACTCATACATGTTCTTAAATAGAATAGACTTCAAATTTACCAAAAATAAGTGCTCTTAGACTATGTAATAATCTAGATTCTGTCAAAGTCTAATTTAAGTAATGCTGTATCCTTGTCGCGGTTCTATATTTTGATCGTAATTAAATTAATTATATACATTGTTAAAGAAAGTTATTCTTATAGATTCCTAGATTCTTAGTAAAAGTAGAAGAAACACAAGAGAAAAAATATAGATCAAAATGTGAATTAATTAGTGAAGCCAAGTGTAAAATGCTTACGCCTAATGGACTTAATATTCTTTAAAGTTAAAGTAATCCAAAATATATGTCTATAAATAGGAATATTATTATTTTTAATCTATATCAGTCGCATTATTATTGATGTACAATCAAAACAGGACATTTCGAATTTTCTAATACCTTTCTTGATACGCTTCCTAATGTTTTTATTTTTGAAATCCCTTTAAGACCTACATTTCCCATTACTATCAAATCAATCTCTTCTAATTGTGAGAATTTTAA
>DASVFI010000082.1:0-8442 GCA_036380115.1 Nitrososphaeraceae archaeon
ATCAGAAGACGGTAGAACGAGAAACGTCTCAACAATAGAAATAGAAGTAAAAAGAAGCTAAGTTAGCTAGTTAGTTAATTTTTTGAAAACTAACATTAATTTTTGTTATTTTTACCTTAATAATAATATTATTTATATGAACAGAAAAATTATTAGTTTTTAAATTGTAAAAGAAGTAATAATATATAGTTTATTATGGAAAAAATTGCTGCTCTTTATTTAGCCCATCTTAACCCATTTACAAAAGCCCATCAAGAGATAATTAATAAGCTACAGAAAAATTATACCGTATATGTTTTTCCTGTAAGATTTATAAAAAAAGGAAAAGAGATCAATACGCGCAGTTTTCCATTTACATATGACATTAGAAAGTCAATGATAAGATCAGTTTTTCCAAATGAAAGTAAGGTTATTGTTTCTCCTAATTACACATTTTTTTCTCCCTTTCTCAAATATTTACCTCCCCTCTTTTCACCTTATTCTTGGAAAATAAGGGATCAGGTTTTAAAGTCAATCAACGAAAAAAAATTTATATCATATACAGGAGACCGTGTTGAAAGATATGCTTTAAAGATCTATAGGTTTAATCCTATAAAAGCTACTAGGCTTCCCATCTCTGCTTCACAGGTTAAAGAAATTATTTATAAACAGGCTTTGAATAAAAGAGACAATTTTAAAGATTTTACATGGGAAGAAAAAATTCCTTCGCCAGTCGTAAAAATTATAAAAGATAATTGGAATGTGGTTGAAAAATTTGCCAATGAAACAGATGAGACTTTAAAAGTAGTTGGAGTAAAATTTCCTAAAACGGGCTTTTTGTAAAAACCATACAGAAAACTTTTATTAATTCTTTAAAATACGTTCCTTAAAATGAAACACAAGGGAGCGCAATTCATATGGTTTGATGGTAAATTTGTAGAATGGGAGAAAGCATCTATTCCAATTAATACCCATGCATTACATTATGGTACTTCAGTTTTCGAAGGAATTAGAGCCTACAGATCTAGCAATAATTTACATATATTTAAATTAAAAGAACATATGGATAGGTTATTTCGCTCCGCTTCGATTTACTCTATTAAAATTAATTATACCGTCGAGGATTTAATTAATGGTACGGTCAAATTGCTACGTAAGGTAAACATGAAAGAATCCTGCTATATTAGACCACTTTCATTTGTAGGAGTACATGGTATAGATCTAAATGTAAATTATGAATCTCCAACGCACACAGTAATAATAGTATTTCCTTTTCAAAAATACTTTAAAACAGAAGGTATTAGAGTTGGAGTTTCTTCATGGAGAAGAATTCATGACACTTCTACTCCACCTATTGCGAAGGCTGGAGGAAATTATCTTAACTCCATTTTAGCAACACAGGAATGTAAACGACATGGTTATGACGAAGCTATAATGCTTGATAGGGATGGGAATGTAAGTGAAGCGCCCGGTGAAAATATTTTTGTAATCAAAAATAACATTATTTATACCCCAAATATGGATTCATCAATTTTAGAAGGAATTACCAGAGATACAGTAATTACACTAGCGCAAGACCTTGGCTACACCATTGTTCAAAGAACAATAGCTCGATCTGAACTTTATACTGCAGAAGAGATTTTTCTAACTGGAACAGCTGCAGAAATTATTGGAGTTATTAGTGTTGATGGAAAAAATATAGGAGATGGAAAAGAAGGTCAAATAACTAAAATAATAAGAAATACTTACAATGAAATAGCTACCTGTAACAGTAGTAATGAGAAATATAGAGGATGGACTACCGAGGTATGGTAGGAGAAAGAATTCAGAATAGAGATGAAATACTTCTAAAATTAGAAAAAGAAAGAAATGAAGAAAAATTAAATTTAAGTTTCAGTAAAAATAGGTTACAGAATAATAATGCTATAAGTATTGGCATTATTGGAGTTGGGGGATGGGGGAAAAATCATTCCAGAGTCCTTCATGATTTTGGTGTATTAACATCAATATGTGATATGGATAAAACAAAAGCACAAGATCTAGCAAATAGATATAATGTAAATTATTATGGTTCAATAGAAGAAATGATCAATTTTGAAAACTTGGATGCTTGCTTAGTATGCACTCCTACTAAGACACATTATCAAGTTTCAAAAAAATTGATGGAAAATGGTATAAATGTTTTTGTTGAAAAACCATTGTCTTATTCCTCCAAAGAATGTGAAGAAATGATACAAATAGCAAAGAAGAATAAAATAGCAATGACATGCGGATATATTGAACGATTTAATCCAGCTGTTCAAGATGTAAAAAAAATACTTTCTGAAGAAACTTATGGAGAGCTATTAATGATTGAATTCCATAGAGAAAACAGAATGCCTTTACATAT
The DNA here is from genome assembly GCA_036380115.1 of Nitrososphaeraceae archaeon. Lineage (GTDB taxonomy): Archaea > Thermoproteota > Nitrososphaeria > Nitrososphaerales > Nitrososphaeraceae > TH1177. Next base: position 2,369 of record DASVFI010000082.1, read on the forward strand.
CAAAGATGTAGGAATAATATATGATACAGCAGTCCATGATATAGATACTGCGATATATCTCTTTGGTAAAAAACCGCAGGTTGTATTTGCAAGAGCAGGAAAGATCTTTCACTCTTTTGAAGATTTTTCTAATATCATGTTAGGATTTGGAAAAGACAAAGTGGCGGTAATTTCTTCCAACTGGATAACGCCGAAAAAAGTTAGAAAATTTAGTGCTGTATGTACTGAGGGAATAATTAATGGCGATTTTATAAAACAAGAGATAACTATCGAAGATTCTAACTCAACAACTATTCCTAGACGATCAAGTCTAGTTGAACCTCTTTCATTAGAATTAAAAAATTTTATAGAGGTTATTGAAGGTAAAAGAGAACAACCAGAAGTATCTCTAGAAGAAGCTACAAATGTAACAAAGATTGCAGAAGCAGCACTATTATCTAGTAATACAGGCGCTCCAATTTATCTTAATTTAGGTGAATAGAAATTGAAAAAACATATGCTAGATATTTTAGCTTGTCCTATGGACAAAAACTATCCTTTAGATCTAATTGAATTACAGGTAAAAGAATTTGAAAATGACAATTTAAGAGAAAGCGACTTTCTGAATGATGATAAAACTAGCAAAAAGAATAATCTTGTGATCAATCAAGAGAATGATATTAGAGGAGAAGGAACTAAAGATAAAATCATTATCATAATTGAAGGAATCTTATATTGTAAAAAATGTTTACGTTTTTATCCTATTATTGATGAGATTCCTATTATGCTACCAGATGAATTAAGAGAAAAAGAAAAAGACTTAGAATTTTTAAATAAATGGAAAAATAATATACCACAAAAAATATTAAATAATGCAAATCCGTGGCATTTATAGGTTAATAATATTTGCTATAAAATAAATGAAAATAACAAGAAATAAAAACGATCTAATTCACTCTAAAAAAAATTCAAAGAATATCAAAAAGCACATTAAAAATAATGATAGCAGCAGAAATAACAACAATAATAATAAAATTGCTAAAGTAAAGAATTATGTATCTAAGACTACGAGAATTGGAGAAAATGTCAAGATCTGGCATTTTGCATATGTGGGAGACAAGACCATAATTGGTGACAATGTTATGATAGGATCTCTTTCTCATATTGATTATAATGTTAAAATTGGAAATAATACGAGAATTGAAGGAGCAGTATACATTCCACCTTTAACAGTAATAGGAAACAATGTATTCATTGGCCCTGGCGCAACATTTACTAATGATCCATATCCTATGAGTCCAAAAATGATAGGAGTCACAGTAGAGGATGGAGCAATAATTGCTTCTCGAGCAGTAATAAAACCAGGTGTCACTATAGGAAAGAATGCTGTTGTAGGTATGGGTGCTGTAGTAACAAAAGATGTACCAGCCGAAACAGTTGTTATTGGAAATCCTGCTAGAGTAAAATATTCTAGAACGGAATATAATCAAAAGAAATCAGAGTGGGAAAAACAAGCAAGCTAGACATATTAAAGGAAATGAGGATAAAGATCTAACTATATAATTATCTAATTAAACTCGACGTAAATAATTATTCTTACAATATAAAATCACTATTATTATTATTATTATCTTATATTACTTCACAAATAGGATTTGCTTTAATTATAATTGATTCAGGACTATTATTTTGTGATAGTAAATGATAATCACTTTTAGAACATGCAATAGATATTGTAGTTTTATCACTGGGATAAGTATCAAGAGAATTTGTTCCTTTTCTTTCTACCTCTCCTATGTAGTCGCGTAACTTTGATTCTAAGAGTGTAAATACATCTATTTTATCACCTCTCATCTCATTCGTATCTAAAGTCCATGAAATTGATATCCTAGTCTTACTTGCTTTTAGATTTCTTTTCTTTAAAATATATCTTACTTTGTCAATAAGATTTTTTGTATAGCTTTCTATGCTTTTGATCGTACCATTAACAAGGTAGACTAAAGGATTAGATCCATGTAAAAAAGATTGGATAATTCGTAGATCATGTAAGCCATTTGTTATATCATCTAAATACAAGTCTTTGTAAAAGTTATCAACGATTTGATTATCGATATTGTATCCGGTAGAAAATTTACATACCTCTAGAACACTTGCAATTCCTGAGTAATGACGGAGAATTCTTGAAACATAAGCTAATTCAGCAGATAATATATCAACAAAATTGATTTCCTGATGTGTAAATTTATTTAATATATTTTCTAAAAAGATATCTCTTTTAGAGTTGAAATTGCCAAGAATAGTATTAGTCGATAGAAGAGGACCAGAATTTATTGGCATATAATAGTAATAGATATTCTCTCCAACTGTCATCCCTGTTGTATGTTCTAAAATATCTATATTTTCTTCATTGCCACCTATACCAGTAGGAAGGGTATAGATAATAGATGTATTGTTATTGATAGGTTTAATAGCATCAATAAATTTTGACGATATATCAATTTTAACTTCTTGACCAATTTTTCTTATTTTAGGAAAAAAGAAGAGATAAGATGCGGAAGATATTACATCATCCATAGCCTCTAATTCGAGCAATGATTCATCTTCAATCAGATCAGATGCAGAAGAATATGTTCTAACTATATCAGTATTTAATAAAAATCCCATTTTTGTAGATTCATCAAGAAGTGATACTTTATGCCCTGCAGATACCAATGAAGACGCAAAGTTATATCCTTCTGTACTTAAACCATAAACAACAACATTTGGAAAAGCGGGCAACTTAACAATCAGATATAGAAAAGTTCTCCTTAGTAAAGTTATTCCCTCTTTTTATGTAATAAGGATATAGAAGAAGATTCAATTATGAAAGAATCAATTAAACCTAAATACATTTTAAAATAGAAAGAAAAGTATATTCACTTAGATTATTTCCTATTTATCATATTGAGAATCTGGTTTGATATCCTTACTCCAAAACAAATAATGTTTTTTCAAAACTTTATAGATATATTGAGAAAAGATAATCATGATATACTATGTACAGGAAGAGATTATAGAGAAGCAAAAGAATTAGCAAAGCTAAAAAAAATAGATATAAAAACAATAGGTAAACATGGTGGAGATAACAAATATGAAAAACTGAATGCCAGTACAGAAAGAGCATTTCTTTTATCTAATATAATAAATTCTTTTAATCCAGATTTGACTGTCTCGTTTTCTTCTCCTGAAGCAGCAAGAGTATCATTTGGATTGGGAATAAAACACTATGTGTTTAATGACTCACCTCATGCTACTGCTGTAGCTAGATTAACAATTCCTTTAGTTGATCGATTATTTTGTCCTTGGGTCATTCCGGTTAAAGATTGGACTAAATTTGGCTTAGACAAAGGTAAAATAACAACATACAAAGCATTGGATCCAATAGTCTGGATAAAAAAAGAATTAGAAAATAATAATTACCAAGAGATCGAGAAAATAAAAAAAACATTAAACATTGAAGAAGAAAAAAAGATTGTATTGATTAGGCCTGAAGAAGTAAAAGCATCCTATATCGCGGATAAAAATGTAAAGAATTCAATTGAATTAATTGATGAAATAGTAAATAATTTTTCTGATAAATACAATATTTTGGTTCTAGCAAGATACCAGGATCAGATAGATTTTTACAAGAATAGATTTGAAAATAAAAGGATTAAAGTAATAGAAAACGTAACAGATGGAATTTTATTATTAAAACTTTCCGATTTATTTATAGGGGCAGGTGGGACCATGAGTGCAGAAGCAGCACTAATAGGTAAGCCTGTTATTTCCATAACACCAATTAATTTCCATGTCGAAAGCTATCTTATAAAAATGGGATTAATTAGGAAGATAAGAAATTCAAATACATTGAATAAATATATAAAGAAGATTCTTTCTGATAAAGAAGAGCTCAAAAACAAAAAAAAATCTTCTTATACAAATCAAGTTTCATATAAAGACAATATAAATAGAATATCTCAAAGAATAGTTTCAAAAATGGAAGATCCAATAGAGATATTTAAAAAATTTCTTTTAAATCCATAACATTATAATTCAAGTAATTTATACGACATTATGCCCGGAAGCCCGGTGGAGGAAAATATCCTTTTCCGCCGATTGTAGTGGCCAAGCATAAAGGCCTTTGGAGCCTTTGACCCCAGTTCGAATCTGGGCCGGGCTATAATTAATCTAATCTAATTTGCAGTCAATTACTAATTTTTAGAAACAAAATATTTGATAAAAAGTATTAACATCTAAAATATTATTATTAATTACCTTTGTCATCAATAGTATTTAAAATAACATTATCCAAATTATTAATTGTTGTAAATAATAATTCTTTTCTTTCTGTTAAAACTTTAGTATAGGTTAATAGAGATTTTTCAATTGAATTTATCATATCATTTTGTTGTAGTGGATTTGGAGATCCATAAGATTTTCGTAACAATATTGATTTTTCTGGTTTAACATCTTTAATAATAGACATTAATTCATCTAAATCTATTTTAATCTTTGAAGAGTTTAATATTTTATTTACCTCTTCTGGTGGAGTTTTATCTAATGGTATGTTTTCATGTGTAATTGCATATTGTACTAATTGTCCAATTAATTTGTGTACCTTTCTGAATGGAATATTATATTTGATTACTATTTGCTCAGCTATATCAAGAGATACACCATAGCTTTTATTTGCAGAATATAACGTATTTTTTTTATTTACTTTGAAAGTATCAATAATACCTTTCATTATATGTAAAGACTCTTTAACTATTTTTGATGAATTCCATAATAGAGGTTTAAGATCTTGTAAATCTCGGTTATATCCTGAAGGAAGATTTTTTATTATAGAAAGTGATGAAATCAGCATTCCAATAACAATCGAAGTACGAGATCGAAGAATTTCAAGTGGATCAGGATTTTTTTTTTGTGGCATAACACTAGATGTGGAACTATATTTGTCTGAAAGTTCAATATAACTAAATTCAGAAGTAGACCATAAAATAAAATCCTCAGCAATTCTGCTTAATGAAGTCATTAAGATTGTAAGAAAAGACAAATACTCTATCATCGAATCTCGTGAACTTGTTGCATCAATGGAATTTTCTAATAATCCGTGAAATCCTAAAAGAGAAGCGGTATAATTTCTATCTATTGGTATTCCAGTACCACCAATAGCACAGGATCCAAGAGGGGATAAATTAATCTTTTCAAAAGAGGAACTTATCCTGTCCAAATCTCTCAATAGATTAAAGGAATATGATAAAAGATAATGAGACATTGTTCCTATTTGTGCTTGTTGTAAATGAGTATATAATGATATTATTGTATCTTTATGTTCTTTTGCTCGTACAATTAGAGATTTAATAACACTGATGAGATCTTCAGAAATATCCATAATATCATCTCTCAATTTCATTCGTAAATCCAAGACAACTTGGTCATTTCTTGAACGTCCAGTATGTATTTTACCACCTATATCTATTCCAATATCTCGAATAACTATTGATTCTATTTGTTCATGTATGTCTTCTTCAAAAGATAGTTCATTTGAAATTATATATTGTATTGTGCCTTCATTTTTTGATTGATATTTTATTTTATTTAAAGAATAAAGAACTTTAGATAACTCATCAGAAGATAAAATGCCAATTTTATTTAGCATTAGGCAATGAGCTTGAGTTCCTAAAATATCATAATAAAATATATTAACATCTTCACGAAGAGAAGAAAGAAAATTTAATACATCTTTATCTAAATTTTCTTTTTGTCTAGAGCGATACAAAATATTGTTCATAATTATGTGAAAAAAGATATAATATATTCATTTATTCTTCTAAAATGTCAATTAGAATTTGATCTATTAAATATCCATGGATTCAATAAATAGTTAAATATGTTTTTTAACAACTTTATATAATGTCTCAAGACATTCAACAAACTCGGAGGCTAATTTTTGATGAATTATCGAAAATAGTAGATCCGGAAATAGGCGTATCAATTATGGAATTAGAATTGATTGATAAAGTAGATATTGAAGAAAAAGATGTGAATGTTGATTTACATTTAACAAGTCC
>DASVFI010000083.1:0-5433 GCA_036380115.1 Nitrososphaeraceae archaeon
ATCCATATGTTTGAGCGTAATGATATTGTTGGCGGTTTTTGTATTGAAGACTCCAATTAAATATGCTGTCTTGCATGCCTTATTAATATAACCTTTTAGTTATGTATTTTCAATAACTAGTACATATAATAACTGTTATGCGTATAAATAGATTATACAATGATATTTTCAGTAATATTTTCTTTATTGTGTAGTCAAATATGATTGCAGTAACATATTCTCCAAGCATTCTCTTAAGAGAAACCTTACTACACTCTATCTCTTCCCATAGCTTATAATCTATTCCATTCTTGCAAATTGTTTTTATTTATCATAAAGATTCTGTTTCTAAAGTATTGATTGCATTGATATGCTTAGTTTTTATCCTATTCTCACAACATTATTAAAATCTTTGTTCTTCAAAAACTTAAATATGTACTTTTGAACATAGTGATAGATAATATGATCCTCTATAGTAGAATTTAAATCTTTATTACTTTACCTGAGTGTTTGATAGTCTTCTCTTTAAATTCTAAACCTAAAACTAAACTTTTGGAATAAAAATACGAAATATTAAATATTTGGAATGTCAAAAGCAGAAGATGATCATCACTAATATTAGAGTTCAAAAGTATTGTTATTATTCACTCATAAAAACAGTGATTTCTATACTATCTTGTAACCACGTTATGTGACCTTTTCCAAAGTCTATCATAAAATAACGATTACTCAATTATCCCTAGATGTAGTATTATAAATCAATCCAAAACAATAACAAGTAACTCGATATACTTTAAGATCATATTTTCTAACATTATATATTTTGATATTGTTATCTTCTATATTAACACTATGAATCTACTTTATATTTTTTAGTAGATACTATAACAATATAATCTTTAAAAATATTTAATTTCTAAATTTGAATCTTCATGAATGAAATATAAAATTGATAAAGATACAAACTCATCTAACTTTAATAGTAATAATCACATCTATAGTGACATTCCAAAATTTAACTATAAAATTTGCAAATGGAGAGGATGAGGTTGATTCTAACCTCGTTATTTATGATAACAATATAGAAGAAACAGTATTAGTTGATTATGATAATACAATGCTCAAACCTAAAGTAGATATTTACATTGAAGCAACACCGAATGATGAGAAGTTAACAGGTGGAGATGGAGATGATAAAATAGAGGGCAACGATGGAGACGATCAAATTATGGGAGGTAAAGGTGATGATAAAATAAATGGTGAAAAGGGAAATGATTTACTAAATGGAGAATTCGGAAATGACAAAATAAAAGGTGGGAGCGGATATGATAACATTAGTGGCGAAACAGGAAATGATGCCATAGAAGGAGGAAAAGGTGATGATAAAATAAATGGTGAAAAGGGAAATGATTTCCTTGATGGTGGAGAAGGTAACGATGCACTTGATGGAAGTGAAGGAATTGATATTATGATGGGAGGATTAGGTAACGATACCTTTATCTGCGATCCATCTGACAAAATAGTAGATTTTAATCCCAATGAAGGTGATCGACTTGAAGGAGTATGTCAAGTAGAACCTCCAAAGGAAGAAAGAACAATATCTGATAGCAATAATATTCCCGTTACTGAATTTGAATCTCTAACCCCATCACAACAACCTCCAATACCACCTCAATCATTTAATGCTGATGACTCTCAGGAGGACTTTGAATATGCATCATCACTAACACAACAACCTCCACTACCATCATCATTGTTAGATGTCAATGATATTTCTATAGAGGATCGTTACGGTAAATTTCAATAACCTCTAATACCTCTATCTTAATGTAACTCTCATGACTACCATAGGAACGATTGATTCTTTTTAATTAACCAAATATTTCAATACTGAATAAGAATCCACATTTGATGGATAAAGGTTCGATCCCCACTTTCCGCGTTCTACTCATAGAGTCCTCTTAGAGAATTTGAGATATTATAGTATTAAAATAGTGTATATTGTTCTATTAGAACTTAACTTTTTGTTCATTTTTAAATTTATTGAATAACAATTCAATAATGAAGGAGGTAAAATTTAAAATCAGTTCGCTATTTAAAATTAAAATTTAATAAAGATATATCATTTAAGTTAATACAATTTACATTTTAATACAATAGAAAAGATTAGTTACTTTTCGAATACATTAAGATTTTTACACAAGTCTATCCAATCTTCGTTATTCAAAACTTTGACCTCTTGGTCTTCACATATTGAATTTTCTAAACTTGCTATATCGTCATAATATTTTTGTTCATCTTCTGCTTCTTGAATATCGCAATCTTTGCCATCCCAATCACTTTTATAAGTATTTATACATATATTTTCAGCATACGTTTCTACTTTTTCTATTGCTGCATATACTCTTGGTGTCATAATCATTGCAAGAGAAAATAGTACTATCATAGTAATTGCTAGTTTTTGTTTAATAATCATATTATGTTATTGATATAGTTACTTTTAACACTTTTTTAATATATTTATGATAAGATTTTATAATAAGATTATCTAAAAAAAATTGAATTATACTACTTTATTTTATGTTTCACAGTCTAGACTTTTTCCTTCATTATCCAATAGTTCTGAGATGTGTGATCTAATTACGACACAATTTTGTAGTTCAAGTTTTTTTACAGATAGGTAGCATCTTCCTCAATCGCATCATCATCATCATCATCAAAACTTCTACTACCGTCAATTGTTATTGTAAAAGAGACATTCTCAGTCTTCCATTGAAATAGATGAGATGTAAAAAATCTGAAAAAGAATCAGAAATATATGCTCTACTAAAAATAACAGAAGAATTGTTAAATTACATCTAAAGAGAAATAAAGACCCCTGACTACATCACATAGTCAGGTGGTTCAATATGAACCTATTCATACCTCCACCACCTTGTCTTATGAAAACAAGGAAACAGTATATTATTGAATTAGACAAGATATATTTCTAACCTCACTTTTATAGATGATGAGAAAAAGAATAAGAAAGAAAATTTGAATTAACTAATCCTTAAATGTTTAGTAAAGGCATTAATACCTAACAATTCTCAACACCCTTCTAACATTAAATATGCAAGGGAGTAGAAAGATCATATAATAGGCAATAAAGAAAAAACTTTTGAGTAATTATAACAATTTTTATGATTACATTTGCCTTGTTTATAAATTATTTTTTAACAATATCTAGTAATACAAATAAAATAAGTTCAAATAATATTTGACATTTATGTGAAAACATATTAGAAAAAATAAGATAGATTGACATTTATAACAAGTAAGAAAATCTAACTATAGAATTAACAGCATATAGAATGGTGCTATAATATACCTTATTCATTGCGTAAATATTGCACATATCTTATATTTTCTTTATCTTAGTCAAATAATATGTATAATTTTCATATTCTATTTTATTCCTGCACCTTTGCAATCAATTATATAATTTACTTTATAATATAACTATATGAATTTAAAAATTCATTCAACAATAAGTCTATCTATTCTTGCATTTGCTTTAATTGCAGCAGGAATACCAACAGCATTTGACAACGTATATGCTCAAGGCGAAGGCGAAGATACAGACGGAACAAGTGAAGACGAAGGTGGATTGGCTGAAGGAGGAAGCGGAAACACTACAGGAGGAACATCAGAAGGAGATACTGGAACAAGTAGAGGTGAACCATAAGAATAAATAATAAATAAAATTGAAACTCAAAAAACAATTTTTTTGTTTGTTATAAAATCTAATTTTTTATATATGTCCTTATGATGATTATTAAATAACAACGAAATTTATAGTTAAACAAAATTTTTTTGTTTAATTTAAGAACTTGTTAACATATTGAAAATATATAATTCCTTTAGCATACATAAACTATTTCTTATAATTATCTCTTGAGTGTTAATGTTAGTATACTGTAAATCTTTCTATGAAAATTGTTATTGTATATATAATACTGTGCAAATTTTACCTATAATATTGCTATTAAGCATATTTAAGATCAATTAATATCATCTATAATAAAAATAACCAAATGTATATTCTGAATGAATATGTTGATCGAAATGTATCTCTTGATGTAGGTGTAGAACAACCAAAACTAGATGAAAGATTAAGAATGGTCAATATACCAAAAGTATTAGTTGAATCACTAAATAAGGTGGGTTTTACGATTGAAAATATTCTTAATAGTCATCCATCAGATATTGCACAAATATTAGGAATAGACAACTATGTAGCTCAAATAATATATCGAGACAAAATATTATTATAAAAGGAACCAATAATAAATTTTTGAAATAGTTATAGAATATATAAAATCCTATAATAATTCTTATTACCATTCTTTGAATATTGATCTATTTTCGTAATAATTTAACTACTTTCTAAATGGGCTTAAACATTTACTACAATCATGGTTCATATCTGCTTGGTCCTATTAACTACATTGGTTCAATAAAATAAAATATCTGGTTTTACTTTCTTGTTAATTAAAGTTGGAAGAAGATTTAAAGATTAATTATAGTTAATTATTTAGTTTTATCAAATAACGTTAATTTTAATAGTAAGCCTTTATAGGATAAGAGAATTTATTGCAAATAAAATAAAAATTAATGAACGTACTTCATCTAATAATGGGATACGTCTATTAGATTTAAATCATAACATTGCTGCATTGACTGCAAAATTTACCAATAAAATTTCTTGCTGATAGTAAGATAGACATTTCGCCAGAGATATATCCTCAGGTTTATAATTCATTATAGTAACCTATATTATATTTCAAAAATATTAGTTTTGATTTAGTCTTGACAGTATTTTAATTACTTTTACTATTTTTTGCTTTGCCATAAACCAAATGTATTTTGTTGCTGATCTTGTAATGTAGCATAAAAGCCTTCCGATATTTCCTTTTTGTTAACTACCACCTTTGCACCTTGCTTTTGAGATTTAGCTATAAAGTCATCTATTGACTCTACCATAATATAAAATGTAGGTGTTTGATTATCTTCTCTTTTTGAAGTTATTGCTCCTTTTATTCCCGCATTTTTTATTAACCAATACTTTTCTCCTTCTCCTCCTTCTTCACTTTTCTCATATTCCCAGCCAAACATATCCGAATAGAATTTTTTTGTTTCTTCAACGTTGTCGGTAGGTATTTCTATATATCCTATTTTATTACTAACAGAATTACTCATGGATTCTTCTTCCCTCTTATTTTTTTATTACATTCTATAGTTCTCGCTTTTTATGCATTAGAAACTGAATTTGATTCTAGTTTCTGTTTTACTGTTTGTGCTGCTTGTTGTAAGCCTTGTTGTACCTTGTTCTTTGCCTGGTCTCCTGAAAGGAAATTGGCAATTTTACCTGTTGTTGGTAATTCAAAATCAATAACATGTCTTATATGAGTA
>DASVFI010000084.1:0-2026 GCA_036380115.1 Nitrososphaeraceae archaeon
TTGATTTGCTTTGAACAAGATATTGTAAATTGCAAATACGAGCCACTCCATAATGATCAGTCACCCACAAAAAGTTTCTTCTTAACTATACCCCAGTCACCGGATTCAAATATTGAAAGTAATTGACGATTCTTGTTATATTGTAAAAATGTAACACTTGTGTGTTGCATAAATTCGCTTTACCAATCCGTCCTGAAAATCAAAATCATAATAAAATAACAATTATATTAAATGCAAAAGCGATCAGTATATGACGAGAGTAAAGTTCTATAGCAACCAACAACTATCAGAAATTGAAAAAAGCATTAATGAATTTCTTAAAAGGGATGAGGTCAAACAGTTAATTGACATAAAATTTAGTGCTGTTAATAAAGATGGTAATAATGAATATACGACTATAATTATATATGAAGAAAATATGAATCTTGGTAAGGAAGATCCGCAAATGTATGAATAAGAATAATTAATCAGTTTAAAATTTTATTATACATTTACAATTTAAAGGCATCATTATTAACATTTTACTATCAGAAATATTATCTCGTGTATAAATCAAATGTATTATAAATTCTACAGAACTATAAAATGATTATATTAGTATCAAAAAATGCCTTCGATAGCAGAGACAACTATCTTTATCAAAAAATTCTCTGGTATGACATTACATTTGATTTAAAATTGATTTAAATAAATTACTGCTAACAAATCGACCTAGAAATTCAATATTTAGAATATGTATTATATACTATGATATTCATGTTAGTAAATCATGACTATTTCCAATCTCTTCGTAGTTACCGTTGCAATTGTAACTGCAATATTAGATGTAGGGAGTATTACACCTTCAATAAAAGCACAAACGCCAACAACTTCAGATCTACCTATGACTACGATTAACGAAACAAATTCAAATTCAACAGTTGAGGTATTAAATAAAACCTTACCGTCTGAAAATGCAACCGATGTAGTCCCCGTAGTTCCCATGTAAATAAATAAAAAATACATTTTTTTCAGTTATTCCATTATTAAATTACCAACTATGCTGGTAAAAGCGTCTCTTGCCTCGTTCTTGTAATCTTGATGTTCATTATATTTACTTGATAATGGTAAACGTTTTTGTTATCCCAATAAGATGGGACAGTGCTAGTTCGCTATACCACAAAATGATTCAGAGACTGGCCAAGAACTATAATGTATTTAATTTATTTCCCTTTTTAGGGCTAAATCAAGTGTGTTAACTCTGGTTATACAATAGAATGATACTTTTGGCTGAGTATTATAAAGAAATGTCTCTATTAAAGTATGATGGGTTCAGAATATATATCAGAAGATATTAAGCGTTTGACCTTTAATCTAGTCAAGGCTTTGTTTGAAAGAACCGGTGGAAATCTAAAAGTGCCAGTGAAATTTGTTGAGATCTATAATGAAGCTTGCAGAAGACGAGTTGGAAGTAAGAATGATTATGACGAGTCAGACCTAAAGATGAGACAATACATAAGAGATGAGCTTCTTAAGAAGGGCTATATCATGGTAGATCCTATTGACGTTGACTCAATCTGTTTAACACAAAAGGCCATATAAGAATATTCAGATTATTAGAAATAAACTAGATAAGCCATGGTTTTAAAGCCATACAAATTGTGTCTTATTAGGAAAATATGTATATATTTAAAAAGTGAGTAAATGGATGTTTTATACAGGTACAATCTTGTCTATAGAATAAAAATACTAAATGGATAATCAGATCAAGGATTAATTGTGCATAACGAAATGCATTAAATAATCTTTAAATTGTCACCAATATTAGAGGATAAAAAACACAATTATAAAAACAAAGGATAGAAAATATACCGCTACAAAAGGTTCACATCTAAATATACCTTTTAATGGACCAGTACATAAATTTATTAATAAAACAGATAAGACAACACACATGTTATGCCTTATTACACCAGCTGGTATGGAACAAATGTTCCGAGAAATAGGAAAACCTGTAGACACAAACTCATTCTTGCCTCCACCACAC
>DASVFI010000085.1:0-14432 GCA_036380115.1 Nitrososphaeraceae archaeon
ACAAAATAAATCCTCCTGATTTGTTATTGATTAATTAATAAAAAAGATTTTTTACTTTTAGTTTTTTGACTTAATAATATTAGTAATTAAAAGATTATAGATTGCAGATATAAATCAATATTGACCAAATGCTCGCAAAATTTTGTCTAGGTCTGAAGATTTACTAATTTCATCAAGTGAGTTATTGGTGCTAAAAATATTATAGTCATTTTATGATTATTATATCTTTTTTATCCTTGTACATAGTGAGTCCGAAAAATTTAGAGTCTACTATTTTAAGTAAATTTAAAATGGTGATATTAGAATTATAAATATACTTTTGGATCTTTTAAACCTGCATAATGCATTTAATCTTTCAATGTTCTTGAGTAGTTTGGTAATATTATTAAGCCAAACTGTAATATTTTGCGATGCTCATATTAAAGAATCAAGAGTGCAAGAATGGATAGATAAAAGTAAAAATATTAAGATTGAATTTGTCTACTTGCCTGAGAAGCCCATTATAGACACTTTTACAGAACTACAGTTTAGCGTTCAAGATTTAGAAACAGGAGAACATATCAAAAATTTTGATGCAAGAGTGGTTGTTACAAATGGTCAAAGATTATTTAAATTTGAAAATATTACGGTTGTCGATGGAGATTTTTCTGTCAAGTATTTATTTCCTGATGATGGGACACATCAAGTTTTAACAAGGATAAATACTAATAATTCAATTGTATTAGCATCATTTAGTGTATTTGTGCCTCATCAATCTCCTCCGTCACTATTAAATCCATTTCCAAACACTCCAGGTCAGCAAAATGAAAATGAACAATTAACTAATATTATTATTACAATTGTAATTTCTATTGCTGTATTAACTTTAACAATTATAATGATAAAAAAGGCTTCCGTTCGATAATGGTACATAACCTAAGTATTTTCTCTACTATAATTTAGTAATTTGTTACCAAAACTTTTTTACTTCTTACGGTATTATTATTTTGCTAGTATTATGGTTTTTTATTTACTATTATAGTAAATAGTATAATGTGGTATGTGATTTCTTCTTTAGTTAGCAAATATTATTACAAAATCAAAGGAATTAATGATCAAAAATATCTTATGCAATACGGTCTATATAAAAATAAAGTCAAGAGACATTATAGTGAGTCAGAAACAAAGGCATAATTCATATTCTGTTATACTATTATTATTGCCCTGACCATTTATCCATTGATGAGGGCTATGGTTTTCTTTTTACTTTACTATCATCCCATGTTGAAAAATACAATGGTGAGATTTCTATTGCTACTGATTCGCCTCTTTTAGCAAGACTAACCAATTCCTTTGCCATTGGATGCTCTAAACTTCCAAGATATTTCTTCATATTATTTTCGGAAATGGGGACAATACTACCAATATCTTGAATAATGGCTACCTTTGCTTTTCCCCTCACTCCTTTATAAGGCATAGTAGGCTCATCTACACAAAAATATACTATTTTATTATTTTCTAAATTCTTTTTTTTCTTTGAATGTTTGGATGTCTCGATATAAAATTTTTCTTTGGATGGATCAAAATAGTACCAGACAGGATGAATATTTGGTTCCTTCTTTTCATCTAAACTTGCAATGTAGATATTTCTTTTTCCAGAAGTAAGAAATGATATAGTTTCATCTTCTGTCATTGGTTGACTGAAACCTGGTCCAGCATTAAGTATCTTCATAAATATAACTAACTATCTTATTGATAATGACTATTATTATTTTTCTAATTACTACTATGATTTACTCAATAGTTAAAGGTAGTTTAATCAAGCACATACTCCCTTATAGGGAAAATTCTCGTCATCAATAGAAAAATACAAAATTGGTTTATTACGAAGATTTTTAGTTTTCTTGGCTATTTTAGATGTTGTTACCAAAAGTTTTTTCTCTATTTTTATCATAATAAAACCAGACAGGTTGTATATTAGGTTCACCTTGTTCATCAATTGTTGACATCTGCAACATCAATTTGCTTTCAAGAAATCTGTCTATCTCCTCTTTAGTCATACCAGGAGTTTCAGTAGTTGCGCTAATGATTTTCATAATACTTCACCGAAATACCAACAGAAAAGAGTTTCTTTCTCCCTCCCTTTTTTATTTATCACTTCTTCAGATAGTTTTCTAGTTAATGTTAATGCTTTGCTTCATTGTATTTGAAGTAGTTTCCTCTTTCTCTAGTAAATGTAGTGATGATGAAAAACTATACTTTTCAAAATTACACTATAAATCAGAACGATATATCAATTAATAGAAATTGTATTTTGATTAAGTTTAGATGAGAATTCTACTCATAACTGAGTTTGATAACATAATATTTGTACTCTGTTAATACATTTGTAATACAATTGAGACTTAAAATCTAATATTAATGGATACAAGTAGCAGTTATTTAATCTTTAATTATTTTCATCAAATAATAATAGAATAAGACATGAAAAATGAATCTTTTTATGTGAAAAACGCAAATTTCTTATTGAAGGTTCAAAAGATATTTACTTTATAATAAAAGAACAGAAATTTTATTATGACTGATAAATGAATAAGATGAGGAAAAATTGGAATGACTTGCAGCAGAGTTTCACATAAATACAAATTGCAAGATATTAAAAGTGCTGATATTTTTGAAGAGGAAGATGATAAAACTAAACAATCAGTTCATATCTATTTCAAAGAGCAATGTACTAAATGTAATAAAGAACGTGAAATGGTTTTAGAAATATATCCTGATTCAAATAAAGAAGGAGGCTGTACTTCTAGCATATGGCGTATTTTAAAATAATTCTCTCAAACTTTTGTAAATAGAAGAAATCTTCTTCATGTATTACTACTTAAAATAATAATAGGACAGATTCAATATCCCTAACAAATGTTACGGATAAATATTCCTTGTATTATTAGAATACATTTTCGTTTTTGAAGATATTGCTGTTGCAGAATTGCTATTGTTAAAATTATTTCTTGTTATGACAAATCGTGGTTAATTGTTGCAAAAAAAGAAACTTGTATTCAATAAAATGTATTGGAAAATAGTTGATATTTTCAATTCTTGTATATTTGTATTTCTTTACCTAATTTTTTAAAATACAACATTTGTTTATTCTTGTTTATTCTTTATGCTATGAGATAATTAAACAGAAGAATTCTAAAACATAAATATTTCAAATGTATAAATGATCTTTATTGTATATTCTTTAAAATAAAAATAATTATATTCTGTATTTATCTTGGGTATTTAAATATACGATGTTTTAATATCTGTATACTGAGATACAGAACCATAATTGAGTGAATATGGTTCCGAGAAATCCATTGCAGTATAATGAGCAATTATCATGATGGACCTTTTCTAGCCACCTGTAGAATAGTAGCAATTACCATTTTGGTTACTGATATAAGAAAATCCATATCAAGATTAGTAGGCATATCAGAGCAACTATGATAGTGAGGATTGTCTTCTTCGGCTGTTCGATCGTATGCCCCTATAACCACATAGCCTCGGGCTTCGAATGGACAATAATCGCTGGAATAAACAGATCCCTTTTTACCTTGGACATCTGTATAATTTTTAGCCATTTGTTCCATTATTGTACCGTATTTATCTGATTCTTCGTCATTTTCTTTTATCTCATTACAAGATGGTTGGTTTTTGAATTCTTTGTCTACGTCTATTTGGATTGTCTTTCTAATTAGAGGAAAATCACGCTGGCTACCTTTGTTCTCTTTTTTGATCTTCTTTTTATTTGCACGGTAATCTGGTACACCAATCATATCTAAGTTAATAATTAGACTAAGATCTTCTTTCTTTCTTGTAATAGCGTCAACATAATGTCCAGAACCTATTAAACCCTGTTCTTCTCCAGAGAACAATACAAAACGAATACTATATTTTAAATCAACTGAAAATAGAATTCGTGCTATTTCTAGAATTGCAGCCACACCACTTGCATTATCATTAGCTCCAGGTGCTCTAGAGACCGTATCCTCAGCATTGTTCCCTAATATAGTATCATAATGTCCACAAATAAGAATAATTTTATTTGTTTCACCTCGTTTATTACAAATAACATTTTTCAATTCAAATCCGTTTTCTCTGAACTTATGAAAATAAACACCGTCTTTTTTATCCTTATCTTTTTCTTTATCTTTATAACCCGAAATTTCTAACTCTTTTTTAAGCCAATTTGCCACTTGATGGTTATATATGGATTTGCTGTGTCGATTATGAAAAGATGTTAGACTATTGATCCATCTTTCGATATTACTTTTCGATACTAAACCTACATGTGATTCTATGAATTGGTCAACTGCTATTGATTCACTTTTCTCAGACATTTTTTCGAAATAGGATCTGATGGTGAAGGTGTAATTATAGTCTTTGTTCTTTTATCTGGTGATAGGTATTGACTTAAGATTGTGGACGTATCACATAGCTTTATTAAATTTTTTAAATATTAAAACATTATATTGGAATAAATACAATAAAAATTAAAAGGAGATTCATTGAGGTGTTTAAAATATAGAGAAAAAAGAGTATTTTTTTATCTTACATATTTTGATTTATTAAATAAATTGCGTATTTGATTCTCAGTAGAAACAACATCCCAGACATTGATATCATCCTTTTGGCCAATTAACCAACTAGAGGCAATTTATAACATTCATAATGAAAAGAAGAAGAAAAATTGAAGTCGCGAGATGTTATTAATATTCTTAGATTCTTCTTTATTATTATAAGTTGATGATCTTGTATTGTTGTTTATGGTGATTGCTCTTGTGGTAACTCTTGTATTGGAGGAGGTGGGCTACAATATGGAGGACAAATTTCTTCACTAATAATCATGCCATTGTTATTATCATCTAATGTTGGTGATGATGATGATGATGATGATGGTGATTGATCCTGTCTTTGCTCTGCCTCTTCTCCTTGTGCAAACACATTTTCAAATACTGTTGGTATGATGGCAATTATAGCAAATGCAATAAAAGACGTAATTACTATTGAATTCATACTGCCTTTAGTTTATCAAATTATTTATATCTATTTTTTTCAATTTCAATAATAAGTTTTCTATATTTGCATTTATTTTGAATTAAATCTTGAAAATGTTATTGAATCTTAATAGTATATGGGCTCGAAGGGCTTCTAATTCTCATTATAACAAGATTCGGTAATATAATAGATAAGTTTGTGATTATGAAGATTATTTTATTATATCTATTAAAATAAATATGTAATTTCTTATGACTGATTATTAATAGACTATTTGAATATATCAGATTTTTAGAGAAGTCGATAATTATAATCATTTGGTAAGACAAAATTAGATTAATTTTTTAAGAAAATTTTTAACGGAATAAATGATAACAAATTATAACACAGCATGGCTATCGCTTAAAGATGCCTTATAACATATATCCATATAATTTGGACAAAAGATTCTTGGATTAATTATTCTATTATAATTTAGAGGATCCAAATAGAGTGTTTGATTTTTCAAAATATGGTTCATGGGAAAAATAGTTGATTATAATAATATACTCGTTTCAAAAGTTAATAATTATTTTGTGAATCTAAATGATAGTTATCTTAAGAAAGTTTATAGAATAAATAATGATGGGATAAGAAGAAAGTACATAGCAAGGGATGTTCTTTTACATATTTTGACAGAAGAATTACATCATAGAGGTGAAATTATGGCAATTTTATGGCAACAAGATCTTCAACCGCCTGATATGGGTTGGTTATCGGTTATGAGAAAAAGACTGATCCAATATGGGATATGAAATAATACCTGTTGCAGATATTATTTGTTTTCTCATGAAAATAGTTAAAGTTTATGAGATGTATATAATACATATTTTATCACACGAAAGCAAAAAGTAGCATCTCATTTTTTATTATTATATTTTTAATCGTTATTAATCTTATGGAAGATACTTTCAAATACTACATATATCATTATGATGATAATAATAAAAATTGTTGGATAAATTTCAATTCTTTTTTCTAATTGAAAGAAGAAGGAGAGAGGAATAAAAAATTAATGCCAATATTACCTGAAACCCGCAAGAGCCTTGACCATGATTTTGCCATACTTGAAATAAAAAACAACAACGTAGAAGAAGGTATAGAATGTTTTAGTCATTGGTTATCAATGCAAGATGGAGGAGAAAATAAGAGTGATGAAGATAACAGTAGGAATATCCAATTAATACTCAAAGTATTTGAAAAGGAGAAAAACAAATTGTTACTTCATGATAATTTTAAAAATTTAGATATTGAGGTTGTTTTTACTGATGGTGTTCCATTCTGTACTTTATGCCAGATAGATGATTGTGCACATACCGGTTTTGCTATATGTGCAAAACAAAATCTTCTTGGTTAAATAAATATTATATATAAATTAACAACTAAAAATTAAGATAATGCTTAGATTTTAATTTAGGTTAGCAACGTCATTCTTTACCATGATCATGATCATGATTCATTATTCCATTTAACTTAATATATTTTAATAAATCTGTATGATCATTAATATTATAATACTTTTTCATATTTTCCAAGGTTTCATCATCATAAATCCTTGCTTTTTTTAAATTATCTTTTAATATTTCATTATTTTCTTTCATATAAGTTATTTTTTCAAAATCATCTTACTTAAATGTTTAAAATTACAATGATTTTAGACAGAATAACACACAAATATCAATTGATAATTATACGTGTAGACACTTTGATTTCCAAATTTTTATCGATGATTTGATATTTTTCAAATTCCAATAATGGATCTTGTAACTATATTTTCATTTATTTTGAATTAAATCTTGAAAATGTTATTGAATCTTAATAGTATAAGGGCTCTGAGGTGTATCGAATGATTTCGAAACAATTTGTAGTTAAATAATAAATATTTGAAATAGTAGAAAGTTATTATTATCTTTTCTTCACACCAAATTCTTTTTAGAGTTCATTTTGATATATTGCAATAGTATGATTGATATAAATCAGTATTCAAATATTTACTCTTAAAATGTATAGATATATTTGAATGAATATGAAAACAAAAAAAATTAAATAAATTATTCTAACAATAATTAAATTATTAAAAAGGAGAGAGGAAAAATCTGAAAAATGACTAAACCTCAATCTATAAAACATAAGATAACATTTCTAGGAATATAATTTGAAATTATTAACAAATAACAGGAAAGTTTATTTATATTGTACAACAGGTTCATTAAAGATTATCATTTTTTATTGACTTTAAATAAATAATGAGATTGTTTTTTTATTTGAAAATATATTATAGTATTAAATATTAAAGTTAATTAAAAAGAGCCTAGATTAACTGACAATAGCAAAATGGAAATTATTAAATATTGTTGACTATTATTTGGTTATTATTTTTAATTGTATATTAAACCTTTAAATTGTCTAACCTTGATAAGATTAAAATATATTTTATTCTGTGGTTTGTTTTATATCGATAGTTATTTTAAGATGTAAGAGATAGTTAATCATTAAAAGATAATGGTCAAACATGGAAATTAATTTTATTTATATTTTGTTTTTATCCACTATTGGTTTTATCATTAGTTTTATTGGTGGAATGGTTGGCTTAGTTCTTGGAATAATAAGGCTGCCATTTATTTTATCTACTGGCCTTAATGTAGCTGAATCTGTTGGGACTAATATAGGAGTGAGTACTTTAGGTGCTATTACAGCAGCAATACAACATTTAAGAAATAAAACTATATCATTTACAATTTTTATAATAATGGCATTAACAGGTGCGTTAGGTGCATTTATTGGTGCTTCATTAACTAAAAATGTACCAATAAATTTTTTCTTGATCTTGGTAGGTTTTATTATATCTTATGAATCATTTACTTTGTTAAAAGATAATATTAATATTACAAGAAATAATAAAATTAGCAAACAGAATAATAATGATAAAAAGATAACCGAAAATAGGCTAAATTTAAATCAAAAATCAATAAAACAAAAAAATCCTTATTATGATATTTTTGTTCAATCAATAATTGGTTTTTTGATAGGAATACTTGGAGGATTAGTTGGTCTTGTCCTTGGTAGCATTAGACTCCCTGCGATGATAAATATATTGAAAACTGAACCAAAAATAGCAGTTGGTACCAATATGCTTATTTCTTCAGTAATGGGTATGGCTGGATTTATTGGACATTTAATCAACAATGAAGTCAATTTTCTTTACTTAATTGTTTTGGGACCTTCTGCTATGATTGGTGGCTTCCTTGGTGCCAAATATACAAATCGTCTCAGTGCATCAACTTTGAAAAAATTAATAGGACTAGTTTTAGCGATAGTCGCAGTAGTTATCTTTATTTTTCCAATTATTGATGGCAATATATTGTATTCCTAACAAGTGTCATTATTGGCTATTTCATAAAGTTGTAAATATCAATTACAAACTGATCTCATGATATTACAAAACAAAAATTATGATTATCTACAAAGTTAATGTTAATTTTAAAACAAGTAATAATATCTTTTTTAGTTACTAATTAGAAATTAAGGTAATTATCTTAGGCAAAACTACTACTATTACTACAATCAATAAAAATTGATAATTTTCTTCGGTGTTGCAATATTAGAAATGCAAACTAATTTTTAAAAACTTGTTCATTTGTTATTTATTTATTGATAGATTGTCCTTTAGTAAAAAATATTTCATGATTACCTGGTGTAATATCTTCCCATACAACATAAATATAGTTTTTAGATACTGCAATTTGAGGACATTCTGAAATGCCTGTATTATTACTTAAATTTAATATTCCAGTTGACTGAAAATCATTTTTGATATTTGTTATGGATATGTCTTGATTTTCTTTTGAGGTCTTATCTTGCCATACTATATATGCAGGATCATTATTGGTTATTTCAACATTAGTAGGATGGTTAATTTTATTGGAATGAACTTTACTCTCAGGTTTGGTAACTTTTTCTTGAATTGTATATGGATCTGTAAAACTCGTACCATTATCATCACTTTTGACGAAATATATGTCATTGATATTTTTTTCATATAACCCTCCCCAGACAATAAATACTTCATTTCCATTGACTGCTATTTGTGATTCTCCAAAATTATAATGAGCTATTCTAATGCTATTTTCAAAATTATTTCCTTTATCAGAACTTTTTATAAAAAATAATCCGTTATTATTATTATTATCTTGAGAGATCTTATTATTTTCACTATTCCAAACAATGTAGACATAATCTTCAAATGAGTTAACTTTTGGATAAGCATCATTTGTATCGGTTGCTAATTCTATTGTATCATTAAATGTATTTCCGCTATCAATAGAGCCCTTAAACATAATACTGCTATTTTTATTATTATTATTATTTTGGTCAGTATTTTGCCAAACGATGTATACATTTTCATTAAAAGCAGAAATTTCTTGATTATTTGAATTTTGCAAATTATTGCTAAGGTTTATTGGTTTGCTAAATGCTGTACCGTTATCTACACTTTTTGTAAACATTATTTCTGTATTATTAGAATCAGTGTTGTCAGCCCAAATAATAAATATACCATTTTTAGATACTGCAATCTGAGGATGTTCTGAAAAGCCAGTATTGTTACTCAAATTTATTGGTTTGCTAAATGTTGTACCATTATCTGCACTTTTTTTAAAATAAATGTCATAATTATTTCCATAGGAATTACCTGTTACAGACTCTTGCCATACAACATATACATCATTATCATTTGCCGCTATCTGAGCATATACAGAATCTTTAGTATTGTTTGTAATGTTAGTAACATTGGAAAATACAAAATCTGAAGCACGCATTTTATTATTATTATAATTTAATGTACCATCAATTTCATCTATTGCAAAAATCTCACTATAATAAAGTAAAGAACTTATCAAAATAACGGTAAATAAAATAAATTTCAATTGCAATTTTGAATCTAAACCAAGAATTTCTAAATTTGACTTTGGAATAATCATACGCTTATAACTATAGGAATTCAATCTATTTCAATATTTGTGTAATATTGCTTTAATTTTTTTGTAATTTTAACCTTCAAGAATCGAATGATATTCTACTTTCTATGGAGTATTATATATTAAAGTGTATAAATTTGGTTTGGGCTAAGCAGACTTAGAGTATGGCATGTAATGGGATAGGTAAACTTATATCTATTAATTGGTAACTTATTTATTGAAATTTTATCAGATTATTTCAATAATGTATTAGGGAAATACCCATACACTGCTACTTAATGAGCTGAATTATTTGTAATACTTGCGTTATTGATAGCTGCATATTAAAAATTGCACCGTTAAGTTAAGATTAGTAATACCGTAGGTCTCTTGATGATCTTATGCTGTGATATCATTATTATTAGATATATTAATTTCTAGAGTAATATTATCTCCTATTTTTATCCCAAGTTCTTCAAATTCTCTCACGTTCATTTTAAATGTGGTCGATTCTGACGATATGTTCTTTCCACCGCTACCAAATGCACTTTCTATAGCATCAGATATTTTCTTCGGTAAATTCTTCAAATCATCCAATGAAGTAATGGGTATTGCCGCTACTCCAAAAGGGTTTTCGGGGAAACCTTGCTGTCTTCTAGTAAGAGAAAAATTATTTTTAGTATAGATCGATACGTAAACATAAGGACTGTTATCTTTAGAAGTATCAATTTTTGATACGATAAACTCTTTCTTGTAACTCATATGATAACTTATTCAATTACCCAAATATATACATCTATTTATTTGTCAATGCTATACACTCTAACTATTCATTTTGTAAGATTTTTCATGCTATCTGGATTTTTTAGTTGATTTCAAATTACTTTGAATTTATATTACTGGTTTGAGCGAAAGCTTGGAAAATTTCTAATCCGTAGGTTTATCGCTAGAAAATTTGATAGATGTTATTTTAGTATAGTATATTATATTACTAGTAATTCATAGAAAAGATTCAGAGCCTTGTTGCTAAATGGGCTCGGAGGCGTGTGAACTGGTTTTGACACATGTTGTAGTTCAAAAGTATTGTTATTATTCATTCACAAAAAAATCGATTTAACCATTTTCTATTTAATCAATATAGATATATTTTGAAATAAGATTCTAAATTAGTAATAATAGTATAATCAAATGAAAACAAAAAATACAATCATTATTCTTTAATTAATAGATCTGTTATTAGTTAAGAAGACAATATAATATTATAGTATATGTATAATGATCATGATCATGATAAAATGAATAATCAAATAAGACTTGGAAAAATGAATATACAAACATCATTACAATCATCAATATCAGATATTCCACAACAACAACAACTGGTATCTATCCAGGTTCCACAAAATAGAAGAAATGAAATCAAAGAATATTTAAAATTATTTGGATACAAATCTGAAAAAACTATAATTCAAGTACATATAGCAGGCTTTTTTAATAAAAGAAGATTAGATCATAGAGAAATGGAACAAAAAGCAAAAGCAGTTAAAAGATATGGAGGAACTTCCTTTATCATAGTTGGAAGAACATACGATCCTAGTATTATAGAAAAGGTAATTAAACCAAAAGCTAAAGATCCTTTAGAATCAAGTCCCGGTTATATAGGATACCTGTGGAAAGATAAGGATTTAGATAATAAATCACCTCATGAATTAATACCATTGGATTTTACTCCAATACATTTACCATATCCTGATGACTGGAAAAAAATGTTTGGAACAAAGGGATTCCTAATAGCAATGCATGTTCCAACCTCATTTGTAAAAGATAAGAATAAGATTACAAGAGCACTATATCATATTGCGAAAACTGGAATTAACATAAAAAAAGAATGGAGTTTTCTTAATGATATTAAAAATTTAGGTTATAATTATATTATCTAATTCATTTAACAACAACAACAACGACTAGTTTTTAACCTAAATAAAGAATAAAAATCCTAGAATGTTCTTTTGTAAGGAACTTTTACATGGAAATTAGGAACAATCAATAAGAATGGAATACTACATGTAGTTACGATATGATATACATTAGACAAAGATAATATTTTATTTTCTACACCATATTCAGTTATTTTTGGAAGCAATTTTTTATCAATATTTTTGTAAATAAATCTTCTACTTATTACTAGATTCCAAATCACATGAAAATGATACTATCTAGATTTGTGCCAGACCTCCATCAACGAATAGTTCTATACCCGTGATATAACTGCTATCTCCTGATGCAAGAAATGAGACAGCTTTTGCTACTTCGTCAGGACTGCCCATTCTTCCCATAGGTACGGTGTTCACGATATTCTTCTTGAATTGATCGATCTGTTCCTCATTCTGGAGTACATTGCTAAAGATCGGTGTGTCGATCGGACCAGGACTGATGGCGTTGACACGGATCTTTCTGTGTCTCAGATCACCTGTCCATGTGCGCGCAAATGAACGTACGGCGGCCTTGGTTGCACTATATACACTAGTCTCTTCAAATCCTTTCGAGGAACCTATGGAAGCATTCAAAATGATTGAACCTCCATTCTGTAACAGCGGAAGTGCTTTTTGCACTGTAAACAAAAGTCCTTTTACATTAATGCGGAATATATTGTCGAAGTGTTCTTCAGAAATTTCTCCCAATGGAGCAAATTGCGCAATGCCAGCGTTTGCAAATAGAATGTCGAGATGACCTTTTTGATCCTTTACAGTATTGTACAATCTATCAAGATCTGCGAGATTCGATACATCGCCCTGAATACCAATGACGTTTTTACCTATCTCTGATAAAGCTAAATCAAGTTCTTTTTGACGACGACCACTAATGAAAACATATGCGCCTTCTGAAACAAATCTCTTTGCAGTAGCTAAACCAATGCCACTATTTCCTCCAGTAATAACTGCAATTTTTCCCTCAAGTTTATTTCCCACCATTATTCAAACTCACTATTGTTATTTGATAACGTAAGATAATTATTTAAAATAACAAGTAACAATAAAGTTATCAAATAAATTCTTGGCAAGTTGTAAGAAGAGAAAGTGTTCTGAATATACCAAATTACAGTTGGCTATAGTTAATTATTAATCAGTTTATAAAAAGATCCCATCATAGTTTCAACTTGAATTTGAGAATGGAAATTATACTTTTACTTTTAAGTTGTTAATATACTTGTAACCTTGTTCGTGAGACGCAAACAGAGGTATATCAACTGATTTTGACTGAATTTGTAGTTCAAAAATTTGTAATTTGTACTAAAGTTAATTAATTTAAATTCATGTATTTTTTAAAATAGCAGTATATAGCAATCACAAAAAATTTCTATCCATTACAGTGGGAAAAGAAAAAGAATACATGGGAAAAGAAAAATTTTTCAAAAAATATGATTTTTTTATTTTGACAATCTATCTAAAAGAGTTGCTAACTGAATCATTTTGCTCTTTATTCCTAAACTAATAGTAGTAGTATCATTAGTTTTAGATTTTTTCATTATTTCCTAATTATCAACATCCTTTATAATGGATCGCAGTTGATATGATATGCTATTTTAAATTTTATATATTTTCAAGTGCAATGGATTTTCCTAACTATCTGTCAATGTCGATATAGTTAGTTTTCAGATATTTTTAGTTTATACATAAATCATATTAGATTATAAAATATGAATTAATATATAAAAGAATTAGTAATAATTACAGATTGAATAAAATAGCTGAAGTTGATGGCAATGGCACCAAATATACATTGACGAGAAATAAAGATGTTGAATAAATTAAAATAAATAACTTAAGATCGACTAAGAATTCTCTTTATAACAAGGTTCTGTAACATAATAAATAGTTTTTGATGACATTAAAATATTTTAGAATTTTAGAATTTTCTTGATAAAATATCAATATCATTTACTTTGATTTTATTTATGAATTGTAATAATTATGTGTTTAGTGTTATCTGGATCCTTACCTTGACCATAAATAGAAACAAGATCATAACAATTACCAATTATTGTTAAATAATAATGAATAATAAGGCAATAATTGTTGTAATATCTAGATGTAAAATAAAAGTTACTAAATAATATTTAGTAATTGTTATAACTAAGAAGCGAAAAAATTATTTGAGAACAGTAGTTAATGCTAAGCTGTTTCCTGATTTAAAGATGAGTGACTTTGTAGCGGTGTTATATAATGCTAACCCATTAATGTCATCTAATGTTTTTTTCTTTCCAGTTACTGGATCATTCCCAGCCATTTTGTCATCAAAATTGACTACATATAGACCACTATCTATGCTAAGGCTTTGAATTTTTTGTTTATACACTATTATTCCGTCATGTTCATTTCCTTTCTTGTCTATAGATAAGGCAACGAATTTTAGATT
>DASVFI010000086.1:0-8631 GCA_036380115.1 Nitrososphaeraceae archaeon
AAAGAATTAGGAGTCTAATTTAAATGAGGAGAATAATAGCAGCATAATCTTAAAAAGAGAAATAGATAAATGGAATAGTTTTGCTTCTATTTTAAAAAAACCAAATCGAGAGTTATTTAAAGAAATGTTAGAAGCAGCATACAAATACTCAAATTCAATAAATGCTAGAGGTGAACAATCTTCAACTGAGTCATTAATAATATCTATTTTGTTTGAGCAATATAAAATACAAAAATCATTGATATGACTTGACTATCATCATTAATATTTTAGCTTAAAATTCTTAATTTGTAAAATAAAAAAAGGAAACTCATTATGGTAGGTTAAATGTTGCTCCTGGATTAATAGGTACTCCTCCTTGTACATTAAATCCATTTTGTACCACTGGATTAAATTCCTCAAATTCTACTATTCCTGCTAGAATTAAACAGTCTATTATATCGTTTATTCGAGTATCTGCATCCCCCAGAACATCAACTAGTATATTCGCTAGAGCAACTTCAGATACCATAGTCTCCTCGAAAATATCGCAACGAATTTCTAGAGTTGCTGAGCCTATTCTGATTAGGAATTCTGCAATTTCAGCTTCGGTTAAAAATTCTCTAAAGCATTCTTCACAGGTAAGAAATTCTGTTTGATTGCCATCTGTTGCATTACCTTCTACAATGTTATTGATAGTGTTATTGTTATTATTTATACATACAAAACCTTTGTCTTTCTTGTAATATCCATCTGCACCACCATATCCATCATATCCTTCCTCTTCTCCTCCTCCTCCTCCTCCTTCTTCTGCTACTCTATCATTATTACCAACATTGAAATCTCCTGTATTATCTCCAAAGTTAACAATATTAGTATTGATACAATTTAATTTCTTTACAATTTTACTTTCTTTTTGGTATTTGTAGCTATTGTTATCTTTTTCATATGGTTGCTCATACTCTTGTTGATATGAAGGATATTCTCTTGGTTGTTCATAGTTATCATTTCTGTATGATTTCTTTTCATAGCTATTGTCCATTTCATATTCTGATGGGTAGTTATTGTATTGTCTATCTGTGTATTGTGGTGGAGGATGATATTCTCTTGGTTCAGGTTCATAGTTGCCATATCCAGTATCCATTAAATATGATTCTGCTTGTGCTGATGGTAAGATTGTAGCTAATGTCCCTATTACTAGTAGAATTGCTAAAAGAATTGAATTAATTGTTTTTGTTGTTATAAATTTACTCAATATTTAGTATTATGTAAGTAAAAGATATCTGAAATGCGTTAGATGAATAAAGACGTGTTGAATATAAAGTTGTAATAGTTTGTTCTTTTATAAATTAATATAATAAGAGGAAGATAGTGAATCATTATAATTATTCATTGGGCATAGATGGAGATAAATTGTTACTACGTCGGGACTGATACCGATAACGGCTCTAAAATAAGAGTCTGCTATTATAGACATACAATTAACTTGTATATAGCTTTTTAATCATTTATTGCATCTAATTTTGTAATATTTGCTTAATAACCTTTTTTTAGAATAACTCTACAAATCAGAACCACCAAAGCCTTAAATTAACATTTAGATGAAGATTATTGATTATTATTGTTATTGATTAGGGTATTAGAATCTCAAAAAAGTATATCTTTAATGATGTTGCTGTCGCTATCTGTAATCACTACTGCTTTAAGTTATAATACAGAAATTTTATTGAAAGATGCATTTGCAACTACTACTACTGCTGCTGTTGATAAGCATGTTACTACTGATGAAATTTTACATGCAACAGATAGTAAAATAGTAGAACAGCAAGAACAAGAAGAAGCATTCACTCCAACCAAAAAAATAACCATGATTTTAGAAGATACTGAAATAGAAATATCAAAAGGAAAAAAAGTAAAAGCATGGGCGTTTAATGGAACAGTTCCTGGACCCACAGTAAGAGCTGCAGAAGGAGAAAATATTAGTATTTTATTTGTAAATAAAGGAAGTTATCCTCATACTATGCATTTTCATGGCGTTCATGATGATAAAAATGATGGAGTACTTCCAGTTATAATGTCTGGAGAATCCTACACATACAATATAACTGCAGAACCAGCCGGTGCATTGATGTATCATTGTCATGTACCTCCTGTGTCAGAACATATCAGAATGGGAATGTATGGAGCTCTAATCATAGACCCCAAAGATAAGCCATTAAAACCTGCAAAAGAATACTACATGGTCATGAGTGAATTTAGTACTGATGAGAAAAATGTAACTAAATTTTTGGCTGATTACTATCCAATCAATGGTTATTCTTATCAATATATGAAACATCCTTTAGAAATAAACCAAGATGAATTACTTAGAATCTATCTCATCAATATGGGAACTACCATCCATTCCCCAATGCATCTACATAGCACAATATTTGATGTATATCCATCAGGACTGTTTTCCAATCAACCATACAAAGCTCAGACTATTGCAGTAGCTCCTGGTGATGCAGCAATAATTGAGGCTACATGGAGATATCCTGGCAGTTACATGTTCCATAGTCATGGATTCCAGGAAGAGAATGGGAACATGGGACACATATTAGTTAAAGAAAATAATAATAATCCTACTAAATTGACAAAAAGTATTTCTATGTTTGATTGGCAATACGATTTACAGAAAAAACTACAACATCACGAGAAAAATAAGAAAAAGTAAAAGAATCCTACATGTATAGGATTCTATCTTTAGCTTTTATTATTGGGAACTTAAAGTATTAGAGAAAATCCAAATGATATTTTCATCTAAAATTTTAACATCCTTAAATTTTAAATTTATCAAATATTAAATTAATGATAACATTAACCTAGATATTGTTGAACTATTTGCAATAGCTTAATATTTGTTATTGGCTTCTTTACAATTTCCAAATTCAATTCATTATTTTTTATATTATCATATGCCGTTAGTAATATCATTTTGATTTTTGAATTTATAGCTGATATTTTGTTAGATAGCTCACATCCCTGCATAGGAAACATTTTGTAGTCAATTAATTATAATTATAAATTTTCATGTTATCTACAGAATGTATAAAAAATTATAGAATCAATAAAAACCATAAATTTGAAAGTTATAATCAACCCAAAAAAAGCGAAGTTATTTGGATGAAAGACATTTTTGCATTTAAAATCTTAGAATTTAATTAATTAATTAACTTTTTAATCTCGTTTTTTAATTCTTCTAAAGATAAAGGCTTTTCTAAAAATTTATCAATTTCAAGATTCAAGAATTTATCATTGTAGTTTATAATATCATTTTTAACAGTTGCACTAATAACTATTATTTTTATTCTATGGTTTCTATCTGTTTCTCTTATCTTTTTTATTAAATCTAAGCCAGACATCTTGGGCATTCCATAATCTGTTATAACCGAAATACAGTTACTAAAATTCTTATTAAAAAATCTAATGCTTCAATGGGATTAACAAAAGAAACTGTGTAATATCCAATTGATTTTAAATAGATTTCAAAAGTGTATACAATATCTTTGGTATCATCGACCAATAATATGTATTTGCTATTTTTATCGCTAGAGATTATTTATACACTCATATCTAAATATTACTTTTATACTTTTAAAGTCTTTTATAAGTATGTTAAGTAGATTTAACAAAGATAGCAATGCAAAAATAAGAGTCTGTTATTGTAGATGATATTATCTTATATTTAGCTTTTATTATTAGAAACTTATTTTTTACTATAGAAAATTTATTAAAATAAGAGGTTTTAGATATATGTATATATCTATTTATTTATTTATTTAGCAACTGTTGAATCATTATTGGAGAATTTGATTCTATCCAATTAATCATTGATTGTTCTTCTTGCAAATTCTGTTCTAGTACAGGTAAGGCTTCTGTTCCCATGTTAAGTATATTTGATTTTTGAATAAGCATGTTATAACATGTTGCTTCTGCTTTTTCAACCAAGAGGTCTTCCTCGGCTTTTTTTAATTCTTTTTCGCCCTCAGTCATGGATGATTCCATCTCTTTTTTTATCGATGCTGGATATGAGGGTATTGGTAAGCCTGATTCTTCTGTTGTAGGTGTTCCATTATATTTTGTAATAAGATTTTGCAATCGTTTTTGTTGTTCCTTTGTTTCTTCTAGATGATGTTGTAATTGCTGTTTTGCTTCTGGTAAACTAACTTCATTGATACGTTTTTCTAGTCTTTTGCATGCTGCATTTTCCATAGCAAGTACTGCATTAAACATTAATGCAAATTTTTCTTTTTTAATATTTTGTTGTTGTGTCATTAAATACTGTGACTTTAAGACTATTTAACAGTTAGATACAAATTGCTATTTTTAGTTCAAAGTATAATTTCTTTGTATTATTGAAAATACATGCACATTGCTACTTTAGGATTTATCATTGTATATTATCATGATAAACTCGTTTATGTTAATGGAACTAAATGTTTCACGCTTTAATTTTAACCCAGAGGAAGTATTTAATTTGATATAGTGTTCCCGAGAAAAGTAATGACCCGTCATGGAGTGGAATCGTCCATGTAGTAGGGTTCTACTACCATGTATTTAGATTTATTATTTAGAAACTTATCTTGTTCAAACAATTAGAATTAGTATGTATAAACTAACCATATCTGTTTAAAAAGCAATATCTATAAGAGAATATAAAATACGTAGATTAATTAATTGTTGATTTAAATAAAAAAAAGAAGAGGATTTTTGTCTTATTGTAGTCTCGCACAAAGCGTGTCACCAGTACACTCTACGTTCACACCAGCTATTCCATTAGCAGATATTGACATTGGTGGTGGTGGAAGTCTTCTTCAACTATTATTCCGGCTTCCAACAGACATTCAATTAATGCATCAATTCCAGATTCGGGAGTCTCAGAGTCTACTCCAAGAATAAATGAAAGAGCGATATCTAAAACCTCATCAGATACAGGACTACCTTCTAACACCCATTTCTAAGATACAAAAAGATTATCTTTTCTAATTTTCAATAATATATTTATTTTGCAAGTATATAATGAACTGCTTTTGCCAATAAAAATATAACAAAACCTAGTGAAATTTATGAAAAAACATAAGAAACTATTCGTGCAATAATTTTCATTGTATACAATAATTTGATGATTAATATATTAAAATTTTATATGATTTTTTATAGAAATAAAATCTATCAACAAAAGTCAAGTTGTGTAGATGTGACGAGATATTTGATAATAAATTATTATTAAGAAGATTTTTCTATTTTACTACTTAAATTATTTTTGACCATGTCTATCTGAGCTTGAGGAACAGTTAAATCCAATCCATGTTTTTGGAATATGTCACATATATTTTTTCTAATTTCAGATTGTAATTTTTGATATTCATTTGGCCTTTTGGTATATGCTCTTAATTCATATGTAGCACCATATTCATCAAAAGTTTTAAGAATTACATAAGGCTCTGTTGTTATTGAAATAGTGCTAGAAGATGAAGCCGTTATTATTCCTTCAGTCATCTTTGCAGATTCTATCAGTAATTGTTCTATTAGTTTTCTGTTATTATTATAAGTCATAGAAAGATCTACTGCTATTGCAAGAACATCTAATCCACTATAATTTACTATTTGTCTTTGTAATAATGTTTGATTGGGGATTGTTACTAACTCATTTCTAACTGTCTTTATTTTAGTATATAATAAAGTAATCTCAACTACATCACCAACCAAAGTTTCATCTTCTGTTGTCCTGATTCTATCTCCTAATTTAAAAGGTCTTGACGATAGTAACAATATTCCTGCTATTGCATTGCTTATTGTATTTCTTGAAGAAAAACCAATGATTGTACCAGCAGTTACACTTATTGCACCAGCTGCAACTCCACTCAGAGATGAAAATTGGAAAAGAATTATTGTAATTGTAATGACAATTATTATTAATTTTGTAATTGAATTAATTCCCTTTAATTGTCTTTTATCAAGTCCTAAAGAATCTGCAGCTCTTTTAATCAAGTGTTTTATAAAAAAGTATAGAGATACTGCAACACCGATGCCTACGACTAATATAATAATATCATTCCAAAAGTTTTGAGATTCAGATTCAGGTGAGGAAGATGACGTATCTAATTTAATTGGCTTGTCTTCCTGTTGATTAACTTCATCAACAGTAGTAGTTGTATCTTCGCCAGTTTCACTTATTACTTCATCTTCATTTACCAAAATATCTAAATCTTCTTGTGATATAACTATTATAGATTCTAAATTCAAACAACCTATTATAAATAATAGAAATGATAAATTAATAAGATTTAAAAAAATAAGTAAAAACTATTAAATAAGAATTATTATATCAAGAGATTTGTCATTCTCCTTGACACTTCTTTAAAATACCTTTAGAACTAACAAAATATAACAACAAGAAAATTGTATAAATAAAAATAGAAAAAAATCTTTGGACTACTTCCCAAATCTTGTAATTTTTCGCCAATCCTTCCAACTACATCTTTTGTTTTTTCAGTTATCTTGAACCAAAATCACTTTTACTCATTATATTGTGCAAATTTGAGATAAATGGTGAATTTAATTAAAAAGATTTGCCAATACAAGAGACATTTATATTTCATTGTTTCATAATTTTGATGTGCCAAAAAGCTTTATTTTCTTTATCTTGATAGGATTGAATTTTCTTTTGTTTTGTAATTTAGGAGAAATAAGATATGCTCTAGGTCAAGTCTCAGAGATGTTAACTCCTGATTCAATGAATGAAACAAGATTTAATGATAGCGAAAAATTTGAATCCTCGAAAAATACGACAAGAGTCTCAGAGATATTAACTCCTGATTCAATTAATGAAACAAGATTCAGTCAAGATTATTATAGACATTTATTAGACGTAGATAAATCAAAAGTTTTAGTTAGATAAGTAATACTGATAGCGATGTAAAAATAAGAGTCTAACATATGCTATAACTTGTATTTAGCTTTTATTATTAGATAATAAAATCCTAAATGACTATAATTATGATATAATATAATTTGAAAAATAAAATAAATAAAAGTGAATTTGATTCAGCCCTAAATCTTTATGGAAGTAAACCTAACCACTGTGTCTTTAACTTTTCTATCTTTTCTAAAGCTGTTAATCCAGTTGAATCTTCAGTTCCTTGAGCTATTGTAGGCGGAGAGAAAGAAGGTGTTATACCTCCTGTATTGATATCAAAAGCTGAGGTGTCTGTATTGATATTAGTAGCTATTGATGAACCTAGAGAGTTCGAATTCGTCAGTCGTAGTAATAAACTGTCTCTGTCAATAGTTCTTGGAAAAATAACACCATATATCTCTTCAAGGCAGTCTAAGATGTCGTTGATTTTATCTGTTGGTATGCCTGCACTCAAAGCTGCATTGAGTAGGTAACTACTTATAAACTGACGCTGTATTGCATCTTGGAAATTTTCATCAATGAAATCACAAAGTAGTTCTAATGTACTAAATGATACTGTTGCAGATAGTAGCCTGCTTATTTCTATTGCATTTAGATTTGTTGTAAAACATTCTTCACATGTTTGTGGTGGTGGTGGAATTTGTTCTTCTTCAATTACCGTATTATTATTATTATTTATACAGATAAATCTCAAGTCTGTTTCAGAACCTGATGATTCACTACCATAGTTTCCATTCCCACTTCCATAAGAATAAAGGTCATCATCTGCTTCTCCACCAGTTAATAAAGTGCTAAGAGCTGGTGGCAATACATCAAGTTCTAAGCCATTGACATTTACATTGATATTGTTACATTTCAAAGAACTGACACTAACAACTTTTCTGTCTTTATCCATTCCATAGTATGGTTCGGCTTGTGCACCAAGCATGAATAATGGTGATGATGCTGCAATTGTGCCTACTAATAATAAAGCTGCGAAAAATAATGCATTAGATTTTTTAGTTAATTTAATTATATTCAATATTTACTAGTAATAAACATATTATATCTGAAATACGTCACAGGAATAATGATTTGTTGAATATAAAGTTGTAGTAGATAATTAATTATACTTAATATTAGTAAGATTAATATAGAGAACTGTTATAGTCATTTATTAGATATAGATGATTTAAATTGTTACTATATCTAAAAAAATATCAATAACTTTATAATAAAGAAGAAATCATAAAGCATTACTTTCTAAAATAGATACTAGAGTCAATCCAAAAATAATATAATATCTTTAGTATATCGAAAAATTATTAAATTAATTTGTCATTATCATTTCTGACTGCAGTATGTAATAACTCGCCAATTTCATTATGCATTTTGAGAAAGTTCAATCCTTTTTCTGTAGTCTTGAATGTATTATTCCCTTCAAGACACTCTATTAGGTTATTTTCTATCAAAATAGAAAGATAATCCTTTAGTTGATTATAGCTTAGAAAAGCACTATACATAATTTTTGTCTTGGTTGCTCTTCCATTTGCTGCCTCTAGCATAGTTGCTACTATTTCTGTTCTACCTCTATATTTCATATTATTAGTTAAGTGTTTTAATTATATTAGTTTAATATGACACGAAAAGATAAGATAATTATAGTACAAACATGTGGAAAGTTCCTTTGGAATCAGTTCCACATTACCTGA
>DASVFI010000087.1:0-5564 GCA_036380115.1 Nitrososphaeraceae archaeon
TTGAGGAGTTTCTGTACATTGTAACATTTTATCTTGATATCTAACAGTCAGTTTCTTTTAGATTCTCTGATTCAAATAATAGTGAATATGTTAATTAATTTAATTAAATATGCTTTAATGACATTAAGCTTGATAAATGAATAATAATATTTAAAATGTATTATTAATATTATAAGAGATCTGATTTAAGAATATAAAACAAAAAAATAGATGGAAATTTTTTTTTCTTTTACTTACCTATACATATACCACTTGGATTGGAAGTCATACAGTTATTTTGGTCATATGTATTGGCATTGGTATTTACTGGTAACCCATTAGCGTTGTTTAAGTCAATTGTATTCAAAAGAACATTGTTAAAGTTAACATTGTTATTGTTACTTTGATTGTCTACATAAAGACCATTTCCAGATTCAGTAATAGAATTCAAAGTAAGGACACCATTATCTGAGTTGACTAGTGTTATGCCTGCCAAAGTATTTTGGTAAAGTATGTTATTTTCTATGGTTGCTTGCTGTGTAGAGTGTCCTGCAAATCCAATTTGGTTATTCATTAGTATTGATAAGTGTGCATTAACTATACTAGCACCAGTACTGAAGGCTCCTATTTGGTTATCTTTTGAAACTATTCCTTTTATTTCAACATTCTGAGAACCTGTCATTAAAATACCTGCTTGAAATCCCTGAATAGTACCATCCTGGACTACTACATTGTTCATATTTGGTATCATAACTCCTACTTTGCTAGATGTTTTTTCTTGACTATCTACATCTGGACCAGAAATTGTATGTCCGTTAAGATCTATGACAATATCACTTGCACCAACTATAAGACCATCACTGTCTGCACAGTTTAAGTTAGAAGTTAACACAACATTTTGTGTTATAACTTGTCCGCATGATGGACTTATGGCTAATGGTTGTTGTGATGCTTGTTGTGTTTGTAGTGCTGATTGTTGTTGGGGTACTGCTGATTGGGTTTGAGCGCTTAAGGATATGGGTTGCATTGTTATTGTTGCAACGGCAGAGAATGAGATTATCGCTGCCAACATATATGCCATTAGTGTTCTGTTCATTTAGTAGATGGTTTGATACTGAGATATTTATGTTGATCTATTATTTTTATTATAACTAAGTATATAAGATATTTATTGTAACTATTTAATAGTACAATTGATACGCTGTCATAGTAAATTCTTTAATTTCATCATTTTATAACCTAATGTATGTCCTAAAATAAATCTTAATAAGACCTAAATAATTTCTAAGAATCTATAAAGATTAGAGAGTCAATTCTTTTTGATTTTTGATCTAATTAAATTTTATATCTTAAATTATTAATGGAGAATGATTAGAAATTCTCTAATATTAACGAAGAATTATAAGTAAATTTAAGATTGATTTCTATATGAAAATAGCTATAGCTGGAGCAGGCGTTGCTGGAAGTTATTTAGGTTACATGTTACAAAAACAAGGACAAGATGTAACCATTTTTGAATCTTCAAAAGAAAAAAATCACTGGGCAGTTTGTGCATGGGGTGCATCAAGAAATATTCTTGAAAAGTTTTCACAAAATGTTGGACTAAATTTTAATGAATATATTTTTCACGAGGGAAAAAAGTTACGTATGGAATTACCAAATAATAAAGAAGAATATTTAGATCTTATTGGATTAGTCACTTATGATAAACAAAAATGGGAACATGATCTATTGAAAAACCTAACGGTTAAGTATGAATTTAAATGTTCTATAGATTCTTTTCCTTTTACTGATTATGATTATGTTCTTGACTGTACAGGTCTTCATCGTTCTTTACTTCCAAAAGCTAAATCAGATTTTATTATTCCTGCCTATGAATATCTTGTAGACAATCTGGAGGCAACAAATATTGATCATGAATTTTATGTAATAGGTTACAAAGGAGCAAGAGGATATTTTTGGTACTTTCCATTAGATAAAGGCAGAGCTTTTGTAGGTGCTGGAGATATCGATAGGAAATATTATGGACTCAAAGAATTTTTTCATAATAATCCTTCGGCTAAAATTATAAAAAAAATAGGAAGACCAATACGTCTAGCTCCACCAAAACGTATGGACCCTTTGTTTAATAATAATGTTATAGGAATTGGAGAATCTATTGGTTGTGTTTTTCCAATGTTAGGCGAGGGAATAATACCTTCATTGTTGTGTTGTGAGATCTTTCTAAATGTATTTGGTAAATCTAAAAACTTTAATTTTAAAATGTATAGAAATTTAGTTTTAAGAAAATTTGGATATTATGATGATGTCTATAAAATTGTAAGATTAAAAATGGACAATAAATTAAGTACAATTAAACATTTCCCTTTAATGATGAAAATGTATACGTGTATGAAAAAAGATGAAAAAAGATTTGGTTTTGAAATAAACTTAGATAAAATGACTAAATTAGTAAATACTCTATAATTGATATATGGTTTAGATAAATTCTTTAAACTATAAGATCTCATCTATTTTTCTATAATCTTAAAAGCTCCTTGTGAAAATAGTAGTTTTACTGGATGGTTTACTAAATTAATATTGTCTGTTAATATAATATAAATTCCATTCTTTGAAAAGTTGGTATCATTATATTTAAAAGTTCTTTGATCCTTTAACAATATTTTCATCCATCCTCTAAGGTGTGGATCACCATAAATAATGGATTTTGAATTAGTATTATTATTTAACCAGTCTATAGCTATTGAAAGATCTCTATTATCTTCTATATCAATAGAATTGAATTGCATCGTTGTAGGAACAAATTTTTGTGTATAATATGAAAATATACCATACAGCGGAAAAGCAGAATCATTGGGTAATGTCATATAAAATAATCCAATAAATACATAAAGAGAAAGAAGAGGTAAAAGGATCTTATAATTTGGTTTATTTTCAGATTTATAAGAAAATAGTTTTACTAATCCATAAGAAGAAAAAATTGATATAAAAATTCCAGAGGTTATGATCCATCTATCTGGTAATAAAATTGAAGAATATGGTAATACTAACCATGTAAATGATCCAACTAAAGTCAAACTTAATGGGATATATAACAATAGCTCATGTAGGCTTTTGATTCCATAAATAAAAAATGGAAATAATAATATATTTATCATTATAAATAGAATTCCTAAATTCAAAGGAGTATAGTTTAAATTTGCTCTTATATTTTCCGTGAATATTTTGTTTATGTTCCTGCTAAATGGATTTTTGTTAATATCATCAAATAAAACTAGAAAACTAATTGTCATTATTATTATCGTTAAAAAAATTATATATTTTCTATCCTTTTTAATTGAAAAATAAATTGACAACGATATAATTAGTAAAATTGAGGTCATCGTATCAGTAAAAATTGTAATAATTACTAATGAAATAATCAAACCAAAATGAATTATTTTTTTTTTGTACATATGTGAATTTCTATCTTTAATAATTAAATAAAAGATTAAAAAAGTAAAAGATAATGCCAGAATATCTTTTTGTAAATCCCAAGTAGTTCTCAATGTAGAAATCTGGAATAAAATAAATATGGTCATGAATAATGCAGGTTTTATATTAAGCCCTTGTAATAGTAAATAAATTGATAATGAAAATAATCCATATATAGTTGATGATAGAACAATCATCAAATTATGTGGATCCAAAAAAGTAGATATTTTTAATATGTATAAAAGATATGGGAAAATATTAAATTGATCATTTAAAGAGTCAAATTCTATTTCGCTGGCTAAAGGAATGTAATAGTTTATAATATCATATCCAATTGGATATGGATAAGCTGTAATTTCAGGAATAATTCTTATTAAACATCCAATAAGAAAAACAAATAAGAGATTTTTATTTATTTTTAAATTTAAAATAAATGAAATCACTCTAAATCAATACAAGTAATATACCAATTTATCCCAAATTATCTGAATAATAAATATCATAGAATTTTAGATTCAATTATAGAACTTGTCGATTTTAATAAATGATCAATGTCAGTTTTAGAGTGCTGATATGAAATTGCTCCCATTTTATATGGTAAAAAGAAGATTTTATGTTTAGAAATAAGAGCAAAATGATATAACCTTAATTTTTCTTTATCAGCTAATGCTACATCGTGTGCATTATTAATTTCCTTGACTTTATCATTTAAAAAATGAATATTGAAAAGCGAACCTATTCCTGTTATTTTTACCTTGATATTGTTTTCATCAAAGATTTTTTGAAGTTCTTTTCTTGCATATTCTCCAAGATTGTCAATTTTGGAATAAATTTGATTTTGATTATTTTTTAGAAATTGTAAAGTTTTTAATCCTGCCGTCATTGTAACTGGATTAGATGAAAATGTACCCCCACCTATAGAGCAAATTGAATTTTTATTATTTTTATCAATCGGATTACAAAGAGATAAAATTTCATTTGTACCACATACTATGCCTATTGGTAATCCTCCTCCTGCTATTTTCCCTAATGTAAATAAGTCTGGATCTAATTTATAGAGCTTATAAGCTCCTTGAATTGATAACCTAAAACCAGTTACAATTTCATCTAGTATGAATATGATATTGTATTTCTTAGAAAATTCCTGTATTCCCTGCAAGTATTCATTATTTGGTATAATACATCCTGCTCCTGCTAAAATAGGTTCAACGATAATACATGCTAGATCTTCTTTTACCTGGTTTAATAATTTTAAAGAGGCATCAATATCGTTAAATGGGATAGATATAACGTATTTGTTATCTACATCTAATCCTAACCCTTCATTAATTTCAAAAGGATAATTTACACTTTCAAGTAATGAGGAATTAAATCCATGCCATCCTCCTATTATTTTAGCAACTATTCTCTTTCTAGATGCTGCACGGGCTAGTCTTACCGCATACATTGTAGCTTCTGAGCCGGTAGTGGAGAATCTCATTTTTTCCGCTTTTGGCATTAGTTTTTGAATAGTATCAGCTAATTCAATGCTTGTATTGTTTACAGTACCATACAGAGTACCATTTTTAATTTGTTTAGTTAAAGCTAATGAAACAATTTTAGGAGAATGACCAAGGATTAAAGCCCAATGGCCCATCCAATAATCAGTATATCTATTATCATCCACATCAATAAGGTATTTTCCAATAGCTTTTTTAACAAAAAAAGGATAAGGCTTAAAATATCTGATATTATGACTAATTCCTCCAGGAAAAAGATTCAAAGAATTTTTGTAAAGTAAATGTGAATTTCTTGTATGGTCTTCATATAATTTAACATAGTCATTAATATACATTCTATAAAAACAGAAAAAGTTAAAGAACTAATTTATAAGTTATGACTGTAAGAGAACAGCATCTACTCTGTCTAAAACCAATAACAAAAACAAACAAATCAACCCAAGATTTATAAATGATAACAAGACTAGGTATTGTTCCTGTTTGGCAACAAACCAGACAGGCTCTCTTGCTAAAAACCAAGAAAGAAAGACAGAAAGATAAACTCAAGGTTTATATATTGCAAAAGACTATACAATTAGTCCTGAAATGCGACAGTTTCGGGCTCTCTTGCTG
>DASVFI010000088.1:0-5774 GCA_036380115.1 Nitrososphaeraceae archaeon
AAAAGATGATTCAATAAAGAAGATAATTCCAATCCGTCTTAAAACCTTTGAAGAATCAATTATAGCAGCAAAAAGAATGGAAGATGAAGAAGACAACAAGTAGATGCCTTATCATATAATAAAATATCATTTTATTTAAATATTTTAGTAGTAGTAACAAACAATCTGCTGCAGTAACAAATATCAATTCATATACATAAAAATTTAATAATTAAATACGAAGTTGGTTAATTCTAATGAGAAAAGCTACATGTAATTGAGATTGTTGTTCATGAATAGATCTTTACGAACTATCGCTGTATTCGATCATTCTATTTATGTTAATAAGTACAACAAAAAATTTTCTATATATTTATAGTAAAAATTCTTTTACTACAGATGTACATTTCTTTATTCCATAGGCCTTTAAAAGCTTATAGCTTATATGATTAGTAATGGCTGCTCGAACTATGTGGAAAGGAAGTATCTCTTTTGGACTAGTTAACATACCAATTCAGGTTTTTGTAGCTACACAAAAAGACGAATTCTCATCTTTTAATCAATTAGATGAAAAAGGTCACAAAATTAAATACAAGAAATGGTGTCCTGTAGAAGAAAGAGAAGTTTCTTGGTCTGAAA
This sequence comes from Nitrososphaeraceae archaeon, assembly GCA_036380115.1. GTDB lineage: Archaea > Thermoproteota > Nitrososphaeria > Nitrososphaerales > Nitrososphaeraceae > TH1177. Next base: position 619 of record DASVFI010000088.1, read on the forward strand.
TAAAGAAAGGATATGAAATTACAAAAGATAATTATGTAGTTTTAGAAAAACAAGATTTAGATAATATTAAATTAAAAACTACACATACAATAGAGATTAAGGAATTCATAGATTCAGAGGACTTTGACCCTCTATTTATAGAAAAGAACTATTATATTGGCCCTGATGTGGGAACAACAAAGAAAAAAAATACTACCCCTTCCATTAGTAAAGCATATTCTTTATTTGTCAAAATACTCAATGAAACTAATAAAGTAGCAATAGGTAAGGTAGTTTTTAGAGACAAAGAACATTTAGTTGCCTTAAGATCATATCAAAGAGGTCTTGTAATGCATCAACTAAAATATCTAGATGAAATAAGACCTATGGATGAGGTTGAAGGTATTTCTAATAGTCAACAGCCTAGGGTTGAGGATAATGAATTATCTTTAGGAAAGACATTAGTTGAGAACTTAACGAGTCAACAATTTGATATAGGTAAATACTCGGATGCCTATGCTAAAGAATTAGAGAAACTAATAGAAGCAAAATCTAAAGGACATAAAATTACTGTTGAGGAAGAAGAAGAAAAATCAGCAGGTACTACAAATCTCCTTGAAGCTCTTAAAGCTAGCATTAGCACGAATTCCAAACCACGTAGACAAAAGAGGAATTAGTAGTATTGAGAGAAAAGACATGATATCTGCAACAGATAACATAAAAAAACCACCACCACAACAACGACCGCTGCTACAGAATCAGAATTAAAATAACATAATGTCACCACATGAAGATATAAACAATGCCTTAATTTACAGATATCAAAAATGTAAATCCTGTGGAAATAAAACTGAATTAACATGCATAAAGTGTTATTTTTGTTATAGCTGTCATAAAAAACAGAAAACAGTAAACAAGCATCTGAGGAAGCGTAAATTTAAACAATTTTCTTCTTCATTGTCATCATCATCATCATCATCATCACTATCCACTACCAACAGAAATGAATCCATGCACAAACAAATACAGCAACTAGAACCCAAACTACTAGTCGATGTATTTGGTCAAAAGACTGAACCAATATGCAGCTACTATAGATGTCGCCACAAGTTTTCACTTCATGGTCTAAGCAAACATGGTTGCAGATGTAAACATCCAATGAACAAGACATTGGGAGTGGTAATGAGATATAATGAAGAATAGTAATATCAATAACAATGATAACTTGCGTGCTTCATAATGAGGAAAAAAGTTTAATATGCCTCTAATAAGAATTCTATACATTTCTAAAGTTTAAGCAAAGCTTATGGAAATAGGCATTGGGTCAATTCAGTCAAAGATTGAAGATAAAAACAAAACGTTATAAAAGAAAACATCATCTACGATTTAACCAATATAATGATGTAGTTACCTTTTGGTATGATATTATTGACTCATTCTTTCATAAATAATAACAACTCTTTTCCTATATATTACAGATTAGTGACATATGATGTTAGAAGAATATAATAAAAAAAGAAATTTTGGAAGAACACCTGAGCCACAAGGAAACAAAAAACGGTTTGGAGATGATAAAAGTAGGAGATTTGTAGTACAAAAGCATGAAGCTACCAAATTACATTATGACTTTAGACTTGAAGATACAAAAGAAGGAGTATTAAAATCTTGGGCTGTACCAAAAGGTATTTCACTTGATCCCAAAATAAAAAGACTTGCTGTTCTAACAGAAGATCATCCATTAGATTATTTGCTCTTTGAAGGTATAATTCCCGAGGGAGGGTACGGAGCAGGTACTGTAATTGTTTGGGATACAGGTACATATACATCTGAGATGGAATTATCTGAACAATTTAATAAAGGGAAGATCACTTTTACTTTATTAGGTCAGAAACTAAGAGGAAAATTTATCTTAATTAAAACTCATTTAGCTAAAGGAAAAGAAGGAAATCAATGGCTGTTGATGAAATCATCTGATGAATTTGAATCTAAAGAAGATTTAACTATTACGAAACCACGATCTGTTTTGACCAGCAGAAGAAATGAGGATTTAGAAACAAAACAAAAAGAAGAAGAAATAGAAAAAGAAGAACCTTACAACAAAAAAGACAAAATAAAAAGATATTTTACTAAGACCATTAAAATAAGTGATAATCCGTTAAATGATATTGCTGTTTCTAACCAACAACAAAAAGAATTAGGAGAATTCCCAACCAAAATTAAACCAATGCTATCAACATTAGTGGATAAACCATTTAACAGCAAAGACTGGGTCTTTGAAGTCAAATGGGATGGAGTCCGTTCTATACTATTCTTTCACAAGACAAAAGGGATTCTAGAATTACAATCTAGAAATGGAAGATTACTCACCCATAGATATCCAGAATTAGTAGATGCATTAACCTCGCCATTGCCAACATCATCTCAGTTACCTCTAAACTGTAAGGAATCCGTAATTTTGGATGGTGAAATTGTTGTACTAGACAATAAAACTGGATTACCAAATTTTCAAAATCATCAAAGAAGAATGAATGTTGATTATGCCAGAGAAATTGAAATACTTTCTAGGCAAATACCAGCAACCTATTATTTTTTTGATATTCTTTATCTTGATGAAAAGAATCTACAAGATTTGCCATTTTTAGAGAGACGATCGATTCTTTCTGAAGCTATAAAAGAAAATACAAGAATAAAGATATCTGATTTTATTGAAGAAGTGGGTTCAGAAGTTTTCGATAAAACTAAGAGTATGGGATTAGAAGGAATAATAGCCAAAAATAAATCAGGCAAATATGTACAAGGTAGACGATCTAGAGATTGGTTAAAAATAAAACATATCAAAACTCAAGACTGTGTAGTTATAGGTTATACTAGAGGAGAAGGAAATAGAGAAAATTACTTTGGATCACTTCTTCTTGCAGTTAATGATGTAGATGGTAAATTACGATTTGTTGGTCACACTGGAAGTGGATTTGATTTTCAGCAACTTCGACAGGTATATGTTAAACTTCAAAAAATGAGAATTGAAAAATGTCCAATCGATTATGTACCATACACTAACCGAAATCCGGTTTGGATTAAACCAGAACTTGTAGTAGAAATAAAATTTAGTGATTGGACTAGTGAAAAAATTATGAGGACTCCTATATTTCTCAGATTTAGAGAAGATAAGGTGCCAAAAGAATGTCTTTTGGAAATGGAAAAATATACTAATAAAGTAATAAAAGCAGTAGAAGTAGAAACATCTAAAGGAGATAAACATAATACTTATTATGATATAGAAGACAGCAATAATAATTCTAATTCTTCATTCTCAAATCTTGATAAGATATTCTGGGATAAAACAACAAATCACCCTAAACTTACAAAAAAAGACTTAATAGAGTATTATGATAGAATGAGTAAACATATTCTACCTTATCTTAAAGATAGACCGTTATCCCTAAGTAGATATCCTGATGGAATTAAAGGAAAATCGTTTTATCACAAAAATTGGAATCAAAATAATGAGCCAACATATGTACAAACAGTAAAAGTTTACTCAGAATCAAGAGAAGGCAACATTATTAACTATATTATATGTAATAACAAAGAATCTCTTTTGTGGCTTGCAAATTTGGGTTGCATCGAGATGCATCCATGGTATAGCAGAATTAAGGATTTTGACGCTTGTACACAAAGAGACGGTATATTGGATAAAGAAAAATGTGGTTTAAATTTTCCTGATTTTATAATTTTTGACTTAGATCCATACATATATTCAGGAAAAGAAAAAAAAGGTCAACATGAGCCAGAATATAATATCAAAGCATTCAAAGCAACAGTTAATGTAGCTTTTAATCTAAAAGAATTATTTGATGAGCTAAATATTGAATCTTATGTAAAAACGTCAGGAAAAACAGGATTGCATATTTTTGTTCCTATTATGAATTTATATACTTATGAACAAACTAGATCTTTTGCAGAAGTTGTAGGTAAAATTCTAGCCAGAAGACATCCTGGAAAAATTACTATGGAGTGGGATACTACAAAAAGGACAGGCAAAGTATTTTTTGATCATAATCAAAATGCTAGAGGAAAGACAATAGCGTCAATTTTTTCGCCAAGGCCTACTGATTTAGCTACTGTCTCGGTACCCATTAAATGGAAAGATTTAGCAAATGTGATTCCAACAGATTTTACAATTCTCAATGTTCCTGATATAATAAATAAACAAATACCAAATCCATGGATAGATATAATGAAAAAGAAACAAGACTTAAATAAAATTCTGAAAAATGTTAAAGAAGTTTTATGATGTAAATTAAGACTATTATACTTAGATTTTAAAAAAAAATATATTTTATTTAGATTAAAATTTTTATTTTACTGATCAATATATTTTACTGTAAGTAGAACTTTGATACCTCTATAAGAAAATTTGATAGAGGATGTTATTCCCATTAATAATGATGATAAAAAAGAAGAGATAAATAATATTTAATTCAAAATATTATTTGAAATAATAATTACTTTAATCACAATAACTACGATACCAATTTTGAGAAAAAGATACTTGAGAAAAAGATACTTTGAGAAAAGTAATATATTTTATAATATATTATGCAATTCTAGTTCAAAGTGAGATAAACAAACAATCATAAAAAAATTAAATTAATTACTGTAAGGGAGAGAATTAGTTTCTGTAATAATCCTCGCGAGTTATTATATATAATAAATGTTTATTATATAGAAAATGGGAAAAAATAGTATAAAAAATACATATTATTTATTGTATTGTATTATACTTGTTGTTATGTTGATAACTATAATTAGTTATAGTTCTACTAATCAATTTTCTATATTAAGTATCCAAGCCGAAAAAAACAACAACAAAGGAGGGGAAGAAGAAAAAGATAAGGATAAAGATAAAGACAAAGAAGAGAGTATTCAAAAACAAACTCTAGAGAACAAAACAAATGCTGTAAAGGAAGAAGAAAAAGACCAAGATAAATCTAAAGAAGAAAAAGACCAAGATAAATCTAAAGGAGAAGAAAAAGAAGTTAAAGAAGATGTTGATTCTTGGACATATGATAATAATTGGATACGCACTGATCAAGATCTCATTACTAAATATAATTACAGAAACTTAGCAATACCCAAAATATATCAAACTGCACCTGATGGAGGAACATATGATT
>DASVFI010000089.1:0-12442 GCA_036380115.1 Nitrososphaeraceae archaeon
AAAATAAAAAGCTAGAGATAATTCAAAACTTAAAAGGTACCAATGATGCATTTGCATTGGAAGGTTGGATTCCCAGATCAAAGTTAGAGGATGTAAAAACAGCATTTTCAAGATATAGTGAAGGAACTCTTATATATGAAATCGAGACTAGGGAAAGTCCACCTACACTTCTTGAAAATCCAAAAAGATTCAAAGTTTTTGAGTCGTTTATTCGATTTTACTCGTTGCCATCTGGAACAGAATTTGATCCCACTTTGATTTTTGGATTATTGTTTCCTATATTCTATGGCTTAATGATTGGTGACGTAGGATATGGATTAGTAATACTCCTTGTTTCTTTATGGGTGATAAGAAGGGTAGAGGGCGGAAAACGTGACCTTAACATTATGCCGAGATTTTTAAGGAATTTCGCCAAGACAATATTACGGCCTACACAAATGGTGAAACTAGCTAAAGTTATGATTCCAGGTTGTATTTTTACTATTATATTGGGATTTTTATTTGACCTTTATTTTGGATTTCATCTCAATGCTTATCTTTTTTCTTACTTGAATGATACTTTCGGATTAAATTTGCCACATGATGGTGCATTTTTAAACCCAATTGGAACATTTGGTTTACGTAAACTATTGCTACTTAGCGGTTATATTGGATTGGGTATGGTTTCCTTTGGCCTTGTATTAGGAATACTTAACAGTCTACGAGAACGTCACATAAAACATGTACTTAGTAAAGTGGGCTGGTTACTATTTGGCTGGGGTATTGCTTTAATAGGATTAGCTCTCATAAACCATGTAAATATCAATCCATTAGATTCTGTGCAAGGTGTTGTATATTTTGCACTAATTTTCGGAGGAGTCGGCTTAATGTTCTATGGAGAGGGAGTTCGAGCACTTATGGAATTACCTTCTATAATTAGTCACATACTATCATATACTAGAATCGTAGGAATATTACTTGCATCAGTTATACTGGCTCATGTTATTGACTTTATCTTTCTTCGATCTTTAGATCAATCAATACCTTATAGTATTTTAGGAATTATGATATTCATTATAGGCCATCTCTTTAATATTATTATTGGAGTCTTTGAACCAGGAATCCAGGGTGCAAGATTGATTTATGTTGAATTCTTTTCTAAATTTTATCACGGTAGTGGAAAGCAATTCAAACCATTTGGAAGCAATAGAAAATTCACTATTGATCAGTATAACCTCGAGAAACATAAGAAATAAACCTTTTTTTTTCGGTTATATTATTTTTAATCTATTCAATGATAATGTTCTATGATGTATTATTAGTTATGCTTCTTGTTATTAACATAAACAGTTAATTCACTATTGCCGATAAGATTGAGAGTTTTTTTATTAATTATGTTACTATATTTAAATAGTAAGTTAAAATAAATTGTTTTAACAAATAAAAGATAAATGTAAGCTTCTTTTATTCTTTATATGTGTATTATAGTGTGTTTTTAATCTCATTGATTTTGATACTTCCTTTGCAAAGCTCTTTTTCACAGATAGAGCCAATCTCTATGGATAAATTGAACAATATGTCTTCTGTTATAACAGAGGATTCAATTGTAGGAGAGAATTTAGAACAAGTTCAAAATCGATCAAATGCTACTGGAAACACTGTTGAAGATTTTGAAGAAAAAGAATAGACTAATAAAATTAAAATAGTAAATATTTGGTTGTTGCTGTTCATACTAGGATACAATGCTCTGGCGCTGATGTATATCTTCGCTCTGTCATACGCTCCACAAATACTAGACTTATTTATCGATCAATGGCAATAGTGATGTTTCAAAATTTCAAGCCATTTACTAATTCACAGCAAAAGTTCTGCGTCTACCTAAGGTGATGTAACTAATTTGGTGGTCTATTCTTTTACATATCTACAAATACAGGAGAATTGCAAACCTGCGTGACTCATAGGGAATTCACTCAAAAATATATGGTAGCCTAGCATAACTTTGCTGTTAAGGATTAAGGAAAAGGTGAAGAGCTAAAACCTTTTCCACTTAACATTGTTGTACAACATCTGAAAGATTTTTTGATTGTGATACATCTGATTCTGCCTCTCTTAATGAAATAAAATAAAATAATGTGATGCTCCGATATTAACAATAAAAGAGCAAGTGAGAACGAATGAGATATCGCCAGGACTGCTTCAGAAAAGATAGTCTAGCAAGCAGTTAATAATAATGTTTTAGAACGAATAATATAATGGGGTTGGCCGGATTTGAACCGACGATCTCCAGCGCCCGAGGCTGGCATCCTACCAAACTAGACCACAACCCCCCACCATCTTCTCATATTTGTTTATTTATTTTCATTTAAAAAGTCTATAATTCAATTTAGGGTAGATATTAAATATAATATATGGATATTGGTTATTAATATTAGTCAATATCTAATGAGTCTTTTCTTATTTGTTACTCTATGGCGATGTCAAAATTTAATTTTAGAATAAATGTCTTCAATACACCATAACTGGTTATATTTAGGTACTTTGCTTATAACTTTATCCTGTATTAATTCTTGGACTATCATTGCTGAAATAGGTAACGCGCCGGTTGCACCTGGTGAGTTATAATTTAAAATATGCATTGATAAAGAGTTCTTTAACAATAATGTATCCGGAATAAAGTTACCTTTATCATCTATTACTAATGATCTAATTCCAGAAGTACCTCTACTATTAAATTTTTTTGTATCTAAAACAGGTAAGAAATGTTTTACCCTCTTAATCATTATGCGTTTTGAAAAGGAACTGGCAATTTCATTGGTTAATAGAGATAAGAATTCTTTATTGTAAAATAGTGACCATAAACCTTTTTTTACAAAAATTTCTTTTGTTTTAGGAATGAAGTTTCTAAAGCTGTCTAGAAAATTATAGGAATACGGTCCAAATACAGGAACTGCATTAGGTCCTATTTCACAATGTCCATCTGCTTTTACAATCCAGTGAGGATCTAAAAATGGAAAATTCTTTTGTTTTGGAACGGAATATATGCTATGAGAGGTGAGTTTTTCATATTCTTTTGGAGCGCGCCAATATTCTCCTCTAAAATGTAAATCAATTAATTCTAAACCAACCCCAAATTGACGAGCAATATCAAGTGAATTTCCACCTGCCGTATTAATAACAAATTTTGAATCAATAACTTTTTTCTCTCTATTCTTTGTAATTATTTCTATGAGGGAATTCTCTTTTTTAGATTTAATACTCGTGACGCGATGTAAATTTAGAATTTTTCCTCCATATTCTAGATAGTCACCTTTTAAATTATTTGACAGTAATCCATAGTCGACACTTGCGTCTCTTTTACAATAAATTGATCCATTACACCTAACATTTGGTTCAATCTTTTTTGTTTCTTCTTTATTTAACAAAAGAATATCTTTTTCTTCTAATCCATTCTTTATTCCCCAATCAAAATATTTTTTCAAAACTGAAATATCTTTTTCTTCTTTTGCTATTTCTATAACTCCATCTTGTTTAAAGTAAATACCTTTTAGATTAGAATATGTTTGCCACATACCATATCCTAAAAAAGCTATTCTCGCAAAAATTTTTTTTGTTAATGGATCGTACAAGAAGGGAGCATGTACTTTTCCAGTATTTCTAGAACTAGTATGGCTAGATATATTTTTTTCTTGTTCTATTATCAAAATATTTGCATTAGAATTTAAGGTTAAAAAATAACCTATTGATATTCCTAATATACCTCCACCTACTATGACAATGTCAAATTTCTTCTCTTGCACCTTATTATCATTATTACAGTATGAAATAATATGATTTTATTGAAATTAATATAATAATAGTAATATTTTTTGAGGTTTACTGATCTATTTCATTAGATTACTATAGGCGTAATTAATGATAAGAACATCAATTATTGAAATTCATCAAAATAAGAATCTCAGATTATTTCCTTATATCTACTTGAAGAGTATTCCCAACTTGAGGATTGCCCATTATTTCATATCTTCTCTTGGGCATGGTAATTTGTATGAGTGTTTTTGGATATGTTTTGATTACCGTCTGTGGTTGTGATTTTAGGATTGCTTCCAACAAAGGTTTGATTTGTTGTTTTACTTCATCATCTGTTACAGTTCTCTCTACTGCTTCTAGTATCATTTGTTGTTGTGATACTGTTTCCAGTTCCACATCTTCACTCAAAGAAAGAGTAACACTTGAACCGTTATCTACTAATTGTTTTATTTTGTAAACCGTTGTTGTTGATGAGGTTGTAGTTGCTGTCGAATTCTCCACATTATTTTATTTTATTACTAGATATATAATTTTATTATATTATATTAATGACTAAACAAAAGAATTTAGAAATGGGTAAAGAAAAAAGTAAATTAAATATCTTCGAAAAGATTTTCCATATTAAACGGAATACATAATTCCGCCAGATACAATTGGTACCTGTTCTACTTTGGCAACTTCTTTAATTCTAGCTATTATAGCATTAAACCATAAACTATCGATTCCCTGGCTCCATATGGTGATCTTCTTGTAGTCTCTTTTTACTCCATCATGAAAATATCCAGCACATTCTTCCGAAGTCATATTACAGTATTTTTGGCTAACTTCTTCTACGACCTCATAAGCTTCTGATGGTAAATATAAAATTGTTAATGTTGGGAATGGAATAGTATCGTTTGAAGTCTCTACTGAACCACTTTTTTCAGTCATTGTTAACAAAATAAAATATACTCTGTAATAAGAAAATTTCGAATAATAATACGAATTCTATTAGTGGAAGAATGTAACTAAATAGTATTGTATTGTAAATCTATCTTTTTCCGTTAACTTCAGAGAGTATATTTTCAAAATGTAACCTGGTTCTTTTTTTTTTATACTGTCGTAATTGATTTAATAATAGATTATAATTCTTTATTTTTATGTATTGAGAAATTTTATTTGAAACTGAACCACTCAAAAATAAAGCTTGAGTGACAGATGTAACATTGGATGGCTTTCTTTTAGTAGAGGAGCTTTCAAAATCTATTATTGAAATTTGATTTTTATCAGAAACCATGATGTGACTGTAGATTCTAGTTAGTTCTCCATGATCTAAATTTAGGCTATCTAATCTATAACATTGTTCCAATATTTCATTAACTATACTACCAACACTTTTTTTATTGAGAACTGTTGAATTAGATTGGTCAATAAACCAGTCAGAAATACCCTTACCATTTATGAATTCCATTAATATAAGATCATGAGTATTTTCTAGAAGTTTAGGACCTATTCCAACTATGTTAGCTAATTTTTGATTATTTATCTCAGTTAAACAGTCCTTTCTTCTAGAGTCAAGTCGTCTTATCTTTAATGCATAGTTTTTTCCAGAATATGTATTTACTTTTAAAACAACTCCTGAATGGCCTTTTCCAAGAATTTTTAATTCGTATAGTTGAGCAGGACCTTCTAAAATAACGTCTTTGATGCCCATTTTGTCTAAATCATTTATCCTTTTATAATATTCATCTAAATCGAATTTAGGATAGGAAATTAAATTGGATAATAAAGGTGACCTAACTTCTACTTTCAAATAATCTCATATCCTTAAATAGAAAATCGTGAATTAGTCTCTTTGTATCTGTATTTCTTATTCTAACTTTATCTATTGTATATATTTTAAACCCTTTGTCTAAATCATTGACTAACCCTTTTGGAATTCCAATACTACTACTACCTTTTCCATTTTTAATAGAATGATCCAAAAATTGGATAGCATCTATGATTCTCCTTTTTCTTAGACAGGATAATTTCATATCTTCCCTTATCCATAAAATAGTTGATTTTTCTTTATTTTTTTTTACAAATTGAATAACTTCCTTTTCCATAAAAATACTAGGACCACTTTTTTCAACAAAAGGCGAAAGTTTAATAAAATTTAATAAAAAAATTACTTTTGCAGAATTTGTATTATCAATATAACATTCATTCTTTATTGTAGTAAACTCATTATCATTAAACTGACGTGCGATCGATTTGGTTAATTTTTTTAATTGACCCCATATTATATCGGGACTTCTTATTCTATATTTAAATTCTAAAACTAAAATATTTGTCAATAATTTTTCAACATTCTCAATCTCATTTTCATAATTTTTCATATTTTTTTTCTTATTTATGTTAAAAAAATTTATCGATGGATTTGATAGAAATGTTCTTGCACCAAAAATAAGTCTTGATAGACTTTCTGGAGAAATTGCCGTTCCTAAGTTTCTATTTGGATCTATAGGATCAATTAATATTATGGGACTTTGAAATTTTTCATAAATTTGTTCATTGGAAATATCATCTATAGAAATTATTTCGCCTTTCTTTTTCAATACTGCAATATTTTTAATCACATTTTTAAAATTACCATATTTTAATACTAATACTTCGGTAACATATCCACTAAATCCAGCAGTTGATAATTCAGCACCATAAATTTCGATTCCTTTTAAAAATGATTTTAATATTCGAACTTGATTTTTTTGGTCAGATTTAAGCATCTTTTTCATATATTCTGTATGATATTGTGACCTATCTGCAGCACTTTTCCATGAGCCTTTCTCTACGTTATAGCAAGGAACTATGTTTAACCTGATCTGTTCTTTGTTACTGGAATCTATATTTGCAAAACCTTCTACGTATGGATGTTCAGAATAACGTGTAATCGGATTGTACTTTTTTAAGGCCTTAAATCCAACGTTAAGTGCTATTCGCTCAAAATCTTGTTCATTTACATTTTTATCAATTAAAATAAAAATATCAACATCCATATCTTTTTTTAAATTCGTATCTTTAGCAAAAGATCCTCCAGTCTTGACATCTACTATTTGAGGAATCTTGTAGTTTTTAATTTCATCTTTTATTTCTTTTTCTATTGATTTTACTTTCTGTACATCTCTATTGGATGGTTGAATAAAGTCTAACACCGTAGATGTTATTTGGTCAATTTCATCATCTTTGGCTTCATTTTCTATTATGATATGTTTTTTTTTACTCATTTCTATTTCATAAAATTATTTTGCAAAAATTGTTAAAATATTAGAATAAACCGGACCAGACGAAAATAATTCACTTTTTTTTATGGAAATTTTATCAATTAGGTCAGAAAAATCAATGGAAACATTATTGTATTTGTTTAAATATTGTTCTATATTTGTTATAGGCCTCTTTACACGAAATAATGTCAAATGCGGTTTAAATTGTTTATCTCGTCTGAAATCTATTTGTTCCATTTTGAACTTGACTAATTCAAAAAGTGAATTTAATTTCTTTTCACTTTCTTCATCTATACCAATCCAAATAACTTTTGGATATTTCAACGATGGAAAGGCTCCTATTTTTCTATAATTTATTTCAAATTTTTCAAATACTATCTCATTCATTTTGTTTGAAATTAATTCTAGATGTTTATTTTCAATATTTCCAAAGAAAAATAAGGTAAAATGAAGGTTTTCGATGTTGACTGGTCTTATTGAACTATTAAAATTAGGAAAGAATTTTAAGATCTTTTGCTGTAAGCTAAATATTTTTTCTTTATTGTTACAGTCTACAGCAATAAACGTTCTCATTAATGAAAATTGTTATTTAAAAAACCATATAATCATATCTTTAAAATAAGATCATAAGAGACTACAAATACCTTGTAAATTTTACTTTTAAATAATTTTACATTGAGGTAAATATATTACAAAACCAGATTGTTTTTTTAACTAAATGATTTCTTGTTTACAAACCTTTTGATTTTTCAGAATAACAAATTGTTGGATGCAGTTCTGGGAGGAGTTTTTATTGTCAAACTAAATTCTTCGTTCCATTACTAGCGCTTCAACTTTTTCTTTTAAATTTTTAAGGAAAATTGGTTTATAAATTACGAATTTTTCAATATTAGCTATTTTTTCTTTTAGTTGTTCCAAATAAGAAATATCTGCAGTAATCAAACAGATACTAACATCCTCGTCAATTTTCTTTAATGCATGATATAAGGCTATACCATTCATTTGTGGCATTTTCAAATCAAGGAGAATCAAGTCATATTCATCTTTTTTAAAATAATATAGCGCCTCAATTGGATCGGTATAGGAATATACTTCATACCCATCATGTTCTAAGTATATTTTAAATAGATTATTGATATCCCTATCATCATCTATTATCAATATTTTTGCTTTAGACATGAAATATTATCTACCTTCCTCTTTCCTAATAGGATTAGGTCAATATCATATATCAATATTAGGTATTAAGTTTTAGTATCAAGAAACTCATACACTCTTACGCGTAATTTTTTTAATTGTGCATAATAAAGATGGATTTGTTGCTTGGTACGAATAAAATGTCAGTTATTATTAAGTTATGATTCATCAATTAGCATTTTAATTTCAGTTTCTAAAACTTTAAGAGAAATGGGCTTTTCAATTATTTTATGTATTTTTAATTTATTATTTTGATCAATGAATATAGAATTTATAATATATGCACTAATTAGTATAACTTTAATTATATAGTCATTATCGACTTCCCTTACTTTTTTAATAAAGTCTATTCCTGACATTTGTGGCATTTTATAATCTGTTATAACTAAAGAACAATTACCGAAATTCCCAATGAGGTATTCCAATGCTTTAATAGGATTGTCAAAACATACTGTTGTAAAACCATATGCTGTTAAGTACTCAGAAAAGAGTTTAAGAATGTCTTTTTCGTCATCAACTATTAGAATATAAGGATTTTTAGTTATTTTACTGGACGTATTTATTCATTGGAGATAGTAATGGTTAAAATTTAAATATTTTTGTAAATATAATTTTATTAAATTGGGTAATAAAAGTTCTAATTGATACCAAAAGTAAACGAACTAAGGCTCTAAGCAGATTAAGAGAATAATCTAAAATAAATCATAATTGTAAATGACTAGAGAAAGGATTATCTCTCTTTTTCTGTCATAATTTTTTCAAATACTTTATCAATTTCGTCTATTGATTGAATATCAATCTCTTTATAGTTATTTTTAAGAATGTCTTCAGTCATTGTTTTTACAAATGTATTCATTCCTTCTCTGTCTTTGTTTTCAGTTTTCTCTTCATTACTCTTATTTTCTTTTCCTTTTTTTTCATTTTCTTCTTTTAAAACAGGTCCTAAAACATCTAATGTATCACTAATATCATGAATAAGTGATAACTTAATGGAAGTTTGTTCCATCACTTTTTTGGAGGTTTCTAAGGTACTCAAATCTTTTCTAATTTTACTTAATTCATTAAAATATTGTTTTGAATCTTTTTGTCTTCCTTTCTTTAAGGATTCTAAAATTTGATTCAAAACTATTTTCTCTTTTTCTTTTAATAATGGATGTGCTTTATTTATTTGAGTAATTCTTTCAGGAAAGTCAACGATTGAAAATATATTTTTATTATATTCGTTAGTATAATTTATAGAATTTACATGATCTTCTTCTTCTACTTTCTCTTTGATGTTTTTTTTTGTATTTTTGTTCTTTTCGTTATCTTTGAACCTGAAAAAATTCCACACACTATCTTAACGGAAATTAAATTTAATAATATCTTTGTTTGAATCTATGTATTAAAAATTTATTTTTATTGACAATAATTGTAAATATGTAATAAGTTACCTAAAATTTAAGGTTTTGGAGAAGGTATCGCCTATAAATATAAATTTAAATTTAAATAATTGAGTTCTTCTTTTTGATTATCATGTGGAAAGTAATGATGCCGAAAAAAATAGTTTTCGGAGAAAATGCTGCAAATGAATTTGATTATCCTAAAAATTCTTTAATAATTACTACAACAACACCGGACATATATAACAAATGGATTGAATATATGGGAATAACAAATTATGAAATTTATGATAAAGCTACACCTGATCCTGCTATAGAAACCGTAGAACAAATACAAAAGGAGTTTGAAGGTAAGGATATTTCTACTTATATTGGTTTAGGAGGGGGTAGCTCTTTGGATATCTGTAAATATTTAAGCAAAATAACTGGTATACCTAAAATACTTATTCCAACAACTTTTGGAACAGGAGCTGAAATGACAACATATGCAGTTATAAGCTTTGAGCACAAGAAAAAATTGTTACAAGATGAGGCATTTTTGGCTGATGCAGCCATTGTAGATCCTTATTTTCTTCCTGGTACACCATTTAATATAATGCGAAATTCTGCTTGTGATGCAGCTGCACAAGCATCAGAAGGATATGATAGTAAAATTGGCAATCCTTTTACTAGATTCTTTTGTAAAGAAGCTTTTGATATATTGGAAGATGCGATAATTAATGATAAACATGAGTTGCTTCCATATGGTGCAATGTTATCTGGTATCGGCTTTGGAAATTCATCTACTACTCTAGGACATGCTCTTTCCTATGTATTCTCTAATGAAGGTGTTCCACACGGATATTCGTTATCGTCTTGTACAACTGTAGCACATAAATTCAATGAGTCTATATTTTATGAAAGATTTAAGAGAATTTGTCAAAAATTAAAATTTGAACCACTTAAATTGAAACAACCTTTAGATGAAGCTGCAGATGTAATAATGCCTGACAGAGGTCATTTAGACAACAATCCAAAAGAAGTCTCTAAAGAAGTTATAATAAAGTGTTTGGATGAAATAGTAAACGGTAATCCTCTTGCATAAACTCAATCCTAACACAAATAACTTAAATTTTCTTTACAAAGAAATATGATATACGGCGTTAACAAGAATTGATAGATATAAGAAACCTTTAAATTCACTTTACTGAATATCATCTTAAGATAGGATAATGACTAACATCAGCAAGTCTATGACAATTAACTCTCCTGTTAGTGAAGTTTTTACATATTTTGCAAGACCTGAGCATATGGCCGATCAATTTCCAGAAAATATGGGTCTTAGTATTATTCCAATTGAAGTCAAAAATGGTTTTGGTGTAGGAACTATTTTTCGAATCAGTGGAGATTTTGATGGAAAGAGATTAGAATGGGATTGTGAAACTATTGATTATATTCCTCATAGAAAAATTGTAGCAAAGATGATCGAGGGACCTTTCAAAAGATGGCAAATTGAAGTTGAATTTGAAGAAATAGACGAAAAAACTACAAAAACTGGAATTACTGTAGATTATGATATGCCAATGGGGCCTTTAGGGGGATTTATTGACAAGGTAAAACTAAAGAAAATTGCAGAAAGAGGAATCGAAAATGGTCTTTATAGAGTTAAAGCTTTACTTGAAGGAACTGGTTCTATTCCAGTATATATAACTCTCGATGCGTATAGGCAAATTCTAAAAGAAAAAGAACGATTGAATTGTTCAGTTTCTGAGACTATTCTAGAGATAATAAACAATCAAAAAGAAAAAACAACTACGACTACAGCTGCTTCTACAGCTTCAGTCTAACTACATTTTAATTTCAAACCTTTTTTTACAAAATATATGTAGTAATACGACTTTAGTCTTTCATCTTTGTTTTTTTTCTAAAGCTTTACTTTATCTATATCACTCAATCAATAACTCGAGGAGGAGTCACTCGAGTAGCTCTGAAGTAAGTAATTTTAAAGAAAATTAATTTTTCCATTTTCTAAAGCCCTAAGAATAGATAAACATCAATTTGAAAAAATAGATGTAGTATATGTAATAGAATATTCACCTGAGAATGGAATTTAAAGAGACACTTCAAAGATGTGCATAAGCTATATGATTATGATAAAAAAGATAATGCAAATCAAGAAATTAAAGAAAATTCTTATTCTCGCCTAATAATAATTCTTTTTATAAAGAAAATGACATAATTTACTATAATAAACAAAATCCATTCTTTTACAATAATTTTTCTAATGATTTCTATCATTATAGATATTATAACAGTGAACCTTTTACATGTCCAAATTTCAATTCTCAAGTCAAAGAAGAAAATAGAAAATTAAATAGTTATGATGAAATAAGAATACAAAGCGTCTTAAAAATCTTAGAAAATTAACTTGAAAAAATTTATTCTAAACCTCACGTTATTTGGACAATATCAAGGTTTGGCTTAGATGTATGCGAGAACAAAGTGATGGACCATTAAAAAAGTACCTAATAAAGCGAAATATGGGTTCTCTTTGGCCTTATTAGATAGGCGAAATAAACATTGACCGTATTTCAATTAGTATAATTAATCAAAAAGAATTTATTTTCTTACAATGGAGATAATCAAAAGGGGGGTTCGTAGCTCAGCCAGGTAGAGCGTCTGGCTCTTAACCAGTCATTTATGGGTTAAAATGTCGTGGGTCCGAATCCCACCGAACCCGAATGAAATTTCAAGACAATCCTTATATGTACGGATAGTTAATGTATATTGTGGAAGTATTAGAGACGAAAAAAGAAGAAAACGAAATAAATGAATCTTTAAATCCTTATCAAAATT
>DASVFI010000090.1:0-10130 GCA_036380115.1 Nitrososphaeraceae archaeon
TGTCTTCTTCTACTTCTTCATTGGTCTCTGCATCTTTGCTGTCTTCTTCTACTTCTTCATTGGTCTCTGCATCTTTGCTGTCTTCTTCTACTTCTTCATTGGTCTCTGCATCTTTGCTGTCTTCTTCTACTTCTTCATTGGTCTCTGCATCTTTGCTGTCTTCTTCTACTTCATTGATTTCTTTATCTATTTCTGAAGCTCTATCTCTGCTTTCAGAATTATCATCTTCATTGGAACTAAAACCTCTGTAATTGTTTTCATAATTTAATGGAGCCAATTGAGAACCTTCATTTTCAATATAGCTAACTATAGGAGTCAGAAAGTCCGGATTTTTAATACCCTGGATTGTAATATTTCCTTGTGATGCTACTACCTCAGGATGTAATGGACCTGATTCTTTGTTTTGGGTAGAATTATTGTTTTGGGTAGAATTATCAAATGATATAGAAGAATTATTGTTTCCAACTTCAGGGTTATCCATTTGAGTAATTTGTGAAATATCTTCTTGTAGGAAAATTGTTTTATTATCTATATTATTTTCTAAGGTGGCATTAGTAGTAGTTATTGTTGTTTTGTTCAACTTTTCAAATTCAGATGAATTATTTTCGTTTTTGATAATCGATAATTCCCCATTTGCATTCGGCATTATCATTAAAATAGGGAAAAAGGTTACTACAAAAAGTAGACCTAATATAAGAGAATTTTTGCAATTTAAAAATTTGACAATTTTCATAATAGTGTATTAAAAGTCATTTTATTTTTTAACAGGAGCGATTAAATCAAATATAAAATTATTGTTAAAGAAAGAATGCTAGGAAAACTTATTGTTATTATTATTGTAACTTTCCTTCTCATACTTTTCTATATGAAAGCATAAAAGAGTAATTTGTTGTTAAACGACTCAGTTTTATAGAATATATGATTTTTCTAATTGATTTAAGGCGAAACCATAATATTTATGAAATAACTTTATTAGAAAATTATCTTATAAAATGAATCAAATATCTATAGGAATTATTTCCTACAATGAAGAAAGAAATATTGTTAATTTATTAAATTCTATTAAATGTCAATATTTAGGTAAATTTATTATAAAAGAGATCATTATATCAGATGATTCAAATGATAATACTCCATTTTTAATTAAGGAATTTATAAAAAAAAATCCTCAACTATTATTTAGACTATTTCATCATAGTGAAAGAAGAGGAGCCTACGCAGGATGGAATGAAATTTTTAAAGAAGCAACGGGAGATTATTTAGTTTTATATGATGCCGATGTAATATTAACGCAAAAAACAACGTATAATCTTGTAAATGCATTCAAGTTAAATGTTGGATTATGTGCTTCCAATCCCCAGCCACTAGAATATTCCTCAATATATGGAAGAGCGTCACAGTTTATAACAGATTGGTTGCACAATGTCAGGAAAAATGAATTGACTCAGTTTACCGTAATGGGAAGAGGATTAGCTATTAAATCAGACTTGGCTAAAAAAATAACAATTCCTGAAAATATTATAGCAATTGATTATTTTCTTCAGATAAAAATATTGGAATTAGATAAAAAAGTAATCTATGTTAATAATGCAGTACTTTATTTTAAAACTCCTGAGAATTTAGAAGATTTTTTATCTCAGGTTTTAAGAGCTGATTTTGGTCATAAACAATTATCTTTTTATAAAACAAAAAAACTGCCTATAATATCAAATATCAAAATTACTTTAAAATCTATTTTATCGGATCCTTTAGGTGGAATAGCTACCTTGTACTGTTATTGCTTTATCCCTTACTATAAGATGCAAAACCAAAAGAAGATATCATCAAAATGGGAAATTGCTCAAAGTACTAAATGGTAAAAGGTATAATTAATCCTGTTTTTTTTGATAAAACAGAAATAATATATACCAATATTCATTTTCTTTCAATATTATGAGTAAACCAATGGATCTTGGCAGTTTAAAAGTTGGATCTTATATTGTTATTGATAATGAACCTTGTAGAATTGTTTCATATGATCATAGTAAACCCGGGAAACATGGTTCAGCTAAAGCACGAGTTTCTGCAATAGGAGTTTTTGATGGATCGAAACATGGTATGGTTTCTCCAGTTTCAGCTAATGTTGAAGTTCCTCTTATTGACAAGAGAAGTGGACAAATTGTTTCTATATCTGGGCAAGCTTTGCAAATTATGGATCTTGAAACATTTGAAGTTTTTGAAACCTCTGCAGTAGAAGAAGCTATAAGAGATAAAATTACTCAAGGAAAGGAAATTGAGTATTGGAAAGTTCTAGATAGAATAAAAATTGTTAGAGTAAAAAGCTGATAGATAAATTTTAGTTTAGAAAAAGGAAACACATAAAAACTATCTTATGCTTTTAATTAACATGGAAGCAAAACGAACAATTCCGGTTTGTTTTAAACCAGACGAAATAAAATTACTGGAAAAATATGCCAAAAAATTTGGAATGACCAATTATAGCCAAGCAATCGAGAAACTTGCCTCAGATATAAAAAAGATATAAAACATTTTTCCTCTAAAATTAAAAAGCATTTTCACTTTACCTAATATTTTTGTGATTTTCTAGATTGATTAACCAGATCAGAAAAAAGTTGATTATTTAATTTTCGGTTTATATTCATATACAATAGTTCATAGAATATATAATTTCAAGATAGGTATCAAACTTAATAGATAAACCAATGAATAATTGTCATACTTATTTATCTCCAATTAAGATTTTATTATTGTCAAGAAAATAGCATAACTCAGAAAAGTTTACAATTGATAATGATTAACATTGCAATTAGATTATTCTATTACTATAATAAATCATTAATTAAAAAATCATATTTTATATGCCAAAATAAAAAATATGCCTGTTTTTTACATCTACGATAAATTATGAGGATATATTATTATTATATATATATAGAGTAATATGATATTCCATTATTATGATATTATTCAAATATTAAAGGAAATCTTGCTTAGAAGATTATTTTTCAATTGAAATATAATCGCTTTCTAGTCATACATAATAATAAATCCTAACAAAGCGTTATATCACTTGTAGTTAAAAGCCTTGTACTAGAAAAATTATGTTTAAAAAAATATTGGTATTTAGTATCATATTATATCTCAGTTTAATCTTAACTACTTCTACTCCATTTCAACATAACACTTTATTCCAGGATAATTTAATTACTTTTGAAAATCCCAATATTCCTTCAGTTTATGCTCAAGGCGACGATGGCGATGGCGGAGATGATGGAGATGGCGATGGCGGAGATGATGATAACGGCAATAGAGACGAAGATGATGACGATGACGATGATAACGGCGAAGATAGCGAAGAAGAAAATGTTGGTAAAGTCTCACTGGATGATAGTGATGTTCCAGTTTCTAATACAGTCAATAGTCCAGATGATAGTTTGTTAGCATTCAATTCCCCGGTAAACATATCATCTAGTGAAACTGTAAAAGAAAAGTTACCCCAAACTCCCACGCAACCAGATAGCCAATTAGTAGGTAATCAATTAATACCAAATCCACCACAACCAGATAGCCAATTAGTAGGTAATTTATCTCCCTCAAAAGATTTTGAGGATTTTCAGAATAAAGTTTAAAGTGAAACTAAAGTATTTACAAAAAATTATTTATGAAAGTAAAAAATATAGCAGTATTTTATATACTTCAAATAAAAAACAACGAGAACAACATAATAAAAAATCTTTTTATTATACTATAAATAAGAAACATTTTTGTAGTCTTACATTTAAAATAGATCCTTGAACATACACAAGAACAAGTTTAGATAATAAATTAATTTATCGTCTAAAATATAATATAAACAAGACAGTAAAATCGAATATTTTTATAATATTAAAAACCATAGCTAATAATTGTTGCATTTACGTTATATAGCTGCATAAATTTGTATAATCTTTATATTTTAGTTATTTCATAAAAGATGCTAAAATAAGAAAGGCTGTTTTTCACTTTTTTAAATATTTTCGGTATTGGTATTGGTTATTTCTTTTTATATTGATGATTTCTTTTAATATGATCTCTCATTTGTTCCATCCCAGAAAAACTTAGATTGCATTTATTGCATAGATAAGATCTACCAGTTCCGTGTATTACTTGTTCATGTTGCATAGATTCTTCTACTTTTCTAAATTTTTTTTGACATATAGGACATTGATATCTCTTAAATATATCGAAAAAAGTATTCAACGTTTTTACAATATTGAATATTTTATATATAGGTTAAAAAACTAATCAATACTCTTGAATCAGAAAAAATTTAAGTTTTAGGTAAATCCACTGTAGAGGGAAGAAAGAAAAAGAATAAAAAGATAAGATATGAAAAAAGGAT
Source organism: Nitrososphaeraceae archaeon (assembly GCA_036380115.1). Taxonomy (GTDB): domain Archaea; phylum Thermoproteota; class Nitrososphaeria; order Nitrososphaerales; family Nitrososphaeraceae; genus TH1177. Next base: position 4,382 of record DASVFI010000090.1, read on the forward strand.
ATTATATTGAATCTTATTTAATTATAATTATTGGTTTTTAACATTACAGTATCTCTAAATACTTGTTTACTACGATATAATAAGGATTGGAATATTTATTTTCTTCATTGAAAATGAACCTTTAATAAATTATAACAAAAATAATATACCATGAGTAACTAGAATAATTAAATGACTAAAGTATGTGCAAAATGTAAAAATTCATTTGATGAAAATTTACTAGACGATCCAGCTGCAGAGAAATATCAGTCATGTCCATCATGTTGGAAAGAATGGACTACTTATGCAGTTATGGTTATTAATGAATTACGGCTTGATATGTCTCTTCCAGAACATAGAAAAGCTCTTAAAAAACAAGAAAAGATCTTTTTTGGTTTAGAACAAGGCCAACAAATTCAAAAAAATCCTGAGAATCCATAACTAAGCTACCATTTTTTTTAATTTTTATGAGATATTAGGAAACTTCATTATTAGTCAACCATGTTATTGATTCTTTATTTAAGTTGGATAATATTACATTTTTGTCAAATGGAAGCATAAATAATGTTTCTAAAAAACAATCTCTTAGTTTTTCTTGTTTTTCCTTGTTAAAACCTCTTAAACATTTAATAATTAAAGGATTAATAGTTCTTATTAATTCGGACTTATTTGCAAGACCTTCTAGGTAAAGTCTAATTAAATGATTTATTTTGGTAGTATCAAAAACCGTTAATATTTCTAACCATGTTGTTATTAAATCGTCATATTTTTGTATAGTGACATTTGGTAGAGATTCCAAAATCAAATCTATTGTATCTAGTTGAAATTCATCATTTTCTTTAAAGAAATTATTCAATTTATTTTTTATAATTGGTTTTCTCAGAAAAGGCTGAATATTCGCTAATATTTGTATTATATCTTCAGTAGTCTCAGAACTAGCAGTCACAAAATATTTTAATTAGATGAGTGTTATTTAATTTTTCTTTATTTTTTCTTACCGCTTTACTATAAACTAATTAAATATTTTATGACGGCTACAGTAATATTTGGTTGAATGACTCATTTTAAACTATACTAATCATTCAGTAATACTGATATATTCACTATCATAACATTATATAATGGAAATAGTTTTACAAAATTTAAAAGGATCTAATAGTATATTCAGATAAAATCAAGCGTTTGAAACAATTAGAGAAATAAAAAAATTATTAGAATATCTATAATGGCCATGATTATTAATCTCATTTTTACAACTAAGTCTTTTATGATATTTCCTAGCAACTATAATAGATTATGCACCATATCAAAATCTTATTCTTGGAAGAATAGCAAAAAGGAAAAATTTTCTAGATAAATTTTTTTTTGACTTATTAACAAGTATTTACAATATATTAATATGGTATTAACAATACATTATAATCGTGACCTTTTTCATCTCTTAGAGGAAACATTTGTATTTGTAGGATTCCTTCTAATTATATCGTTATCTCTCTTTTCTTTTACTAATCAATTTTTACCATATGCTCAAGCAAAAAGTAGTAATTCTGAAGATTGTGATAGAAAAGATTCTAATATTATAGTAGGAACTCGTCCTATTACATTGGGAACAGAATGTAATGATGTTGTTATTGGCTGTCCCGCAATAGCAAGTGCTTCAGGTTTGGGATCACCATGTGGCAATGGAAATATACTCAGAGGTTTTGAGAAAGATGATGTTCTTCAAGGTTCTGTAGGAAATGACGAAATTTATGGAGATGAAGGAAATGATGAACTGGTGGGATCGTCTGGAAGCGACAAGCTATATGGAGGCCCTGGAATTGATATACTTCAAGCTGGGGATGGACCTGACCTATTAATCGGAGCAAATGGAGATGATGAGCTCTATGGAGGTCCTGGTGATGATGTGTCAATTGGAGGTAAAGGTGCAAACTATTTTGATTGTGGAGATGGTAGTGATGTCATAGTGGATTTTGATCCAAATAAAGGAGATACCCAATCAGGAAACTGTGAAGTAGTATTAAACAGACATGGCGATATGAATATTTTTGTTCAATCCCCAAAAATTAAATCGCAACTAGAGGCATTTGGCATAGGATCTTCGCGCGATGAAATTGATGTAAATGACTTGGGAAAAACTATTAATAAATGAAACAATTTAAGCGCAGTAAGCCTATTTACTATATTGTTTAATTGTTAGTAGTATTATGCTTTACAATTTCATATATTATTCCCAGCTCAATAAAAAATAGGTATTATAATTAGTGTTTTGACTAACGTAACATATTGCTATTAAATTATTAGAATTATTATTGTTGAGTATCTAACTTATTTTGTATCTCTTCACAGTTTCCAGCATTATCATCGAGCTCGCTTAGACTAAAATCAACAATAACATCTACTCCTTCACCACAATCAAAATAATCTGCTCCTTCTTGGCCAGAAAGAATATCATCTCCTATGTCTCCATATAGTTTATCATTTCCTAGACCTCCAAGTAAAAAATCGTCATCAGGTCCTCCAGCTAAGACATCATCTCCAATATCTCCATACAAAACATCACTACCACTTCCTCCTTGAACAATGTCATTTTCGTTATCACCGTATAACTGATCTGTTTCTTCGTTTCCTTGTATTTTATCATTACCTGCTAATCCATGTACCGTATCTGAACCAGATAATGCAAGAATGATATCTTCATTTGCACTACCTGAGATTCTATCATTACCAAATGAACCAATCATTAAATTATCTCGTATCGAATTTTGTTGCTGTTGTAATGGTTGATTTTGTTGTATATTTGTTTGATTTGGATTTATTATTTGTGCATCAGCTAGATCAAATGATATAAAGGCAAAGATGCTATGCAATACTAATGTTAATGAAATAGTAACAATTAATATCAAAGTAAATAACGTCATGATATTAAAGAGAATAAGAGAATATCTTTTATAAAAAACATTTGACTTAGTATTATTATTTTTACTAAAACGATTTAATGTAATATTTAATGTCATAGACTTTCCTTTTTTCTATCCTTTTTTCTACTTATTTTTTATTTTTTACTCTAGTAAACTATAACTATTGTTTTCTTCAATGTCATCCTTTGAATTATCTTTTTTATTTTTATTAATTACTGTGTAATATTTTACTAATTTAGTTAAAGGCTACGGTAGGTATTATGGATAAATAATTTAAATAGATCTTGTTTTAGTTTCATGGAATATATGCCATGTAACGTTGTTGTAGGTGGTTTTTTTGGCGACGAAGGAAAGGGTAAGATAGTTGCATATCTTGTTAGAAAAGATGATGTTAAGCTGGCAGCAAGGGGAGGAGTTGGTCCCAATGCAGGACATACCTTTAGTATAAATGGACAAACCTTTAAGGTTCGTATGCTACCAAGTGCTGCTTTCAATTCTAATACTATTCTTGCAATTGGAGCTGGAGTTTTAGTAAATCCAACTGTTTTGTTAAATGAAATATCACTATTTAATGCTCATAAAAGAACATTTATCGATTTTCAATGTGGCATAATTACAGATGAACATATCAAAAGAGATAGTTCAGATAACTTTCTAAAGGACAAAGTAGGAACCACAGGAACCGGAACAGGACCAGCAAATTCTGATAGAGCTTTAAGAAAACTATCTATTGCTAGAGATTGCACGCAAGTAAAAGATTATCTTAATGATATAAGTATGCTGATTCATTCTAATTTAGAAAACCAAAATAATATTCTAATAGAAGGTACGCAAGGAACATATCTTTCACTTTATCATGGTGGATACCCATTTGTGACTTCAAAAGATGTGACTGCTTCTTCTATTTGTGCAGATGTGGGAATTGGTCCTAAACATGTTGATGAAGTACTAGTTGTTTTTAAATCCTATGTTACTAGAGTTGGAGGAGGGCCTCTAGAAAATGAATTAGATAAAGAGGAATCAAAAAAACGAGGTTGGACTGAATATGGGAGCGTAACAGGAAGAGAAAGAAGATCTTCTCCTTTTAATATTCATCTTGCAAAGAAAGCAATTAGACTCAATGGAGGTACATCTTTTGCCCTTACTAAAATGGATATCCTATATCCAGAATGTGCTGGCATTTCCGATTATACAAAACTCCCTTCATCGGCTCAAAAGTTTATTGAAGAGATTGAATCTGAACTTGGATTAAAAGCCGTATTGATAGGTACAGGAGCAGAGGTAAATGCAATTATCGATAGAAGAGAGATTAGACATTAATTTCAACTATTAATTTATATTTCAACTATTAATTTATTTTATTATTTTATTATCAAACAACTATTAGTGATGAAATATGACCATTTTAGGCTCTTATATCTAAAAAAGATCAACCCAAGATTTATAAATGATAACATGACTAGGTATTGTTCCTGTTTGGCAACAAACCAGACAGGCTCTCTTGCTAAAAACCAAGAAAGAAATATAAACTCAAGGTTTATATATTGCAAAATACTATATAATTAGTCCTGAAATGCGACAGTTTCGGGCTCTCTTGCTGGACAACAAAATGTAAACCTAAGGTTTATATGATTTAGCTAGAGATGTTGAGTTTGTCGAACGCAAGGCTGTGGCGGCATCAATAACGAGAGATATTGGTCAAAGAACCAAAAGATGAATTATTGATCTCCAATTGCGCTCATATCATCATCATTTGTTATGAGGATTTAATAGCAAATATTAGATCTGATGTTGGTTGTTGATGCTTTATTAGTTTGTGTGAATACAAACCCGCACAATTCATTCATATAATTGTCCGGCCGATCGTACTCTTTTATATATTTTATATAAATAGATTAAAAATTAAATAAAAAAAAGGATTAACTCCGGTTGATCCTGCCGGACCCGACTGCTATCAGAATAGGACTAAGCCATGCGAGTCAACGTAGCAATACGTGGCATACGGCTCAGTAACACGTAGTCAACATGCCCAGGGGACGTGGATAACCTCGGGAAACTGAGGATAAACCACGATAGGTCATAATATCTGGAATGATTTATGGCTAAAATCTACATGGCCCCTGGATTGGACTGCGGCCGATCAGGCTGTTGGTGAGGTAATGGCCCACCAAACCTAAAACCGGTACGGGCTCTGAGAGGAGAAGCCCGGAGATGGGCACTGAGACAAGGGCCCAGGCCCTATGGGGCGCAGCAGGCGCGAAAACTCTGCAATAAGCGAAAGCTTGACAGGGTTATTCTGAGTGATTTCCGCTAAGGAAATCTTTTGGCACCTCTAAAAATGGTGCAGAATAAGGGGTGGGCAAGCCTGGTGTCAGCCGCCGCGGTAATACCAGCACCCCGAGTGGTCGGGACGATTATTGGGCCTAAAGCATCCGTAGCCGGTTCTACAAGTCTTCCGTTAAATCCATCTGCTTAACAGATGGGCTGCGGAGGATACTATGGAGCTAGGAGGCGGGAGAGGCAAGCGGTACTTAGTGGGTAGGGGTAAAATCCGTTGATCCACTGAAGACCACCAGTGGCGAAGGCGGCTTGCCAGAACGCGCTCGACGGTGAGGGATGAAAGCTGGGGGAGCAAACCGGATTAGATACCCGGGTAGTCCCAGCTGTAAACGATGCAGACTCGGTGATGAATAGGCTTCGTGCCTTTTCAGTGCCGCAGGGAAGCCGTTAAGTCTGCCGCCTGGGGAGTACGGTCGCAAGACTGAAACTTAAAGGAATTGGCGGGGGAGCACCACAAGGGGTGAAGCCTGCGGTTCAATTGGAGTCAACGCCGGGAATCTTACCGGGGG
>DASVFI010000091.1:0-2049 GCA_036380115.1 Nitrososphaeraceae archaeon
ATTTGATTTTTGAGTTGTACTAATATTGAATAGTATCTTTTAAATATAAATCACCAATTCATATAAACAATATACAAAAGGGTAGGCAACCAACCGAACCTAAAATTATATTAAATATGATAAATAATAAATAAGTTATTCTAAAATAGGAAATAATTATGCACTACTGCGATCACTCAATGAAAGATTTAGAAAAAGTAAAAAGCGAGGAATTCTAATAAAATAAAAATAAAAATAATAATAATAATTTCTTAGTCCAAGTATTTTTTTAGAAAAGATACTGTCTTTTCCCATGCATCTTGAGTTTCTTTTGGAGCATAATTATCACCAGATGGATTTGCAAATGCATGCCCAACTCCTTTGTAGATGTAAATTTCATTAGTTATTCCATTTGCATTCAGTGCCTCCTCAAATTTCTTTACAGATTCCACAGGAATTGATTTATCTTGGTCTCCAAATATACCTAGTATAGGCCAATGTATTTTTGAAAGTGTTTCTGGTTCTGTTACCAATCTACCATAATATATTACTGTAGCTGACAATGGATGCTCTTCACTATTTAATGCCAATTGCAAAGATTGTTGTCCACCAAAACACCAACCCAACGAGGCAATTTTTTCAGGATTAACATTTGGAAGAGAACTAAGATATGTCACGGCTGACTTTAGGTTTGATATTGCAATGTCGGGATTATCTCTTATAGCTTGGGTAAGTTCTGAGGCACGCTTTTGATCTGTAGTAACTTCACCATTAAACAAATCTACTGCTAATATAACGTATCCCTCTTTAGCAAGAAGGTTTGCCATACTTTTTATATTGTCATTCAATCCTTTGTTTTCATGAATCATTACTACTGCTGGAAAAGTATTGTTGTTATTATCTGAAGAGATATTATTCTCAATTGATGATGATTTAGTTGGATATACAAGATAGCCAGATGCATTTTCAAAATAGTTAACAGTTTTATTTTCTAATGGAAGAGAAGAATTATTACCATTTGATTTGATAAGATCCGTAACATTTTTTGAATTAGTAGTGATAGCTGGTTGTTGTTGTCCTTCTGCCAAAGAAACAAAATTATTTAATGGAAAACTCAATGAACTCATAAGAAACATCAATGATACAAAAACCATCAAAAAAGAGGGTGTATTCATTGATGTATCAGATGCAATATAATATTTATTACTTGAATACGTTTTCAAAATAAATTGTAAGACTCAATTATATTTCTTTATATTAAAAATACCATTTAAAAAATTTTTGAAAATCTGAATTTGGAATTTGGCTATTATTTTTATAGTCTAACCCTTTTTTATCTAAAATGGTAAAAAAGTTTACTCTATTACTATATGCCGCTGCTGCAACTACTTTGATTGCAGGAATATTACATCTAAACAAGGTTATAGATACTATCAGTAGTGGCGAAGCAATTACCAACGCTGATATTTTATTTTTGGTTGGAGGAATAGCTCAAGTGTTTTGGATTGTTCCTATAATTAGACAATGGGGTAAAACTTGGTATTCTATAGGCATAGCAGGAACAGCAGTCTTTGTACTATTATGGGTAATTACCAGAATTCCTGAAAATCCAATAACAGGAAGAGCAGGTCCAATAAGTATAGAGGCAACAATAATACAAATATTTCAAATTGCTTTTATTATCCTTAGCATAATCATCTTAATTAAAAGCACGGATATTAAAGATAGCAGGATTAATACTGAAACTAAATGAGCATATATTACTACCTGCTATAGCTTAGAATATCTTTACCTTTTTTTACTCTGACAATAGACTATTTTGCTTCAATATCTGTATTAATCATAAAATTGATTATTTATCTTAAGTTTAAGTTATAGTTATTTTTTTACTAAAATTATACTTTTAATTCTCCATATTACTTTTAATACAGTCAATTTCAGATTGGAAAAACACAATTTTAATAGTATTTGTATTTATTTTTTTATTGTTATCTTTATTTTCAATCTACTTTCAATTTTACTTTAAAATGTCAATGTATTCATCTTAGCTCATTCAAAATTAATTGTAAT
>DASVFI010000092.1:0-3729 GCA_036380115.1 Nitrososphaeraceae archaeon
TCTTAATAGATCTTGAAAGATTTGGAAAAAATATATTGTAGAATCATTAAACAATTTTAATCATAGAACTACTAGTTTCTTGAGGATAATAATATAACGCATTAGAAATTCTGTTACTCTTTTTAGTTTTTAGAAGATAGATAGAATCTTAATAATTGGTTCTAATGCAAATAGACTTTTTTCTTTATCCTTGATTAAAAGTAATTTAAGATGTATTTCAAGAATAATCTATCCTTAATAAAAATATAACATTTATTGGTAATTAATAGAATTAAATGGAAACTCACTTTATTAATAAGAAAGTAATATATATCAAAATATGGCATACGTGAAAAATCAGCAAAGTACCGATTATATTAAATGTTTGTATTGCGATGAAAAAGATGAAAATAAATATTAAAAAATACTTTTAAAAATAGAGTTATTTGTAAAAATTGCTATGATATAATCATAGACATGACGAAACCTTATAGAAATAATAATGATAGCAAATCATTTACTTAAATTATTATAATTTAATATTATCGTTAAACTAGATTATAAATTGCGATCTTATAAACTATCATCTGTTTTTTGTCTTTCAATATACAATATAATACAGTATTTTAAATAAATCAGAAAAACAAGAATCAGCAGAAGGTGATAATAAAGAAGTTCATTCTTGCCACCCAAGGAATTGATAGATGTTAATCTATACAATCACATTTATAATATAAATACAAAACTCACACGGTCGACAATATCACTACTATTTTTTTCTGTGCATGTTAAACGATTTTCTAAGTAGAAAAACATTATGATAATTATACTATCATCTACTTTTGAATTATTAGAATAATTATTAAACTATTATCAAAACTATATTTTTAAAAAAAGAAATTCTAGGGTTAAAAATCCTTTTGATGTCCCTTTAAAAATATTGCTACTCGTGATTTTTCATATACGGGTATTTAAAAAATGCCAAAATCTATTCATATTATTTACCCATACTTGGCCTATGATTAAATTATGTTTAGATTCAGATATTGAAATGATTTATTCCTTTTAACTACATTATAGTAAACTTTAGTAACACTTTTGATATGAAAAAAGTATTTTTTTATTAATTTTTCTTCAATTTGAATTAATTTTACTATTAATTATATATTGTCTATTTCTAATACCTGCAGATTAGACGACTTTAACTAATATGGAATTTTCCTATATTGTAACCAAAATTTATCTTTATAATTGTATTCAATTTAATTTATCCATTGAAAATTCTTGATATTTCCTTTCGATATTTGAAATTTTATATGTATTTGGTAAAATCTGCTAAGCAACATCTTTGTAAGATTGAAAATAAATTTATAATTAAACCTATTGGGCTGACTTAATATTATCGGTTCAAATTTACGTTTTGTAAAATCGATCAAAAATTTTGGTAAGAAACGAGAATTAACCTTTACTTTTTGGTTCTTCAAATACTTAGTCCATTCACAGAATTATAAAATTTACAAGATGAATTATATTAAGAAAAATTGAACATTATGAATTGCTAATATTCCATAATTGTACAGACAAGGGAGCATTTGCAAAACAAGATCTCAAAACTGAACTTTATAAACCAACAATCATTAAGAGAAATGTATTTTGAACTAAATATTAGCACGCAAAAAACAACAATTTTTTATCTTACCTTCTGTTATTGTTATATGCTCGAGCTGGGCTTGAGCTTCAAGGGTGGGTGTTAGAGGTCTGTCGCCATTCCTCTGACACCCAAAATTTAATACTCTATGGTACTGTCAAGGTAATATTGAGTTTTCTTAAACTGATATTTATAGGATTGAATGCTTCATTGGATCGTTCAACTGTTAAGATATAATAAAAGAGAATATTTCTATATGATAGTGGGAGGATGTATTTTAGTCATTCTAATAAGTACTGAACTATAATCATCATAGATGATTTTTTACAATGTCTATTGAATTCTCACTAGACCTTTTCAATTGAAATATCTTTAATATTCATTCACATATCATAACATCTCACTAATTTGGATAAACAGACACAATTTCATTGCCTGTAATTTTTTATCATTTGGTAATATAAGAAACGGTGATGCCTTCCTTTCGAAATATTACGATATATTATTTTGCATACAATAACCTACATCTTAACACTGTTTTTTCTATATGTTATTTTTAAATACTGTTCAAAGCCATCTCAAAATTTTATATCTAAATTGAATACAGTATTTTGGGGTTTCGTGGTATTTTTGATTTAATGATGGAGCGTCTCCTCCTATTCTGAAACCTTACTAAATATGGTAATGTTCTTAATGTCTAGGTAAGATTTCTTCTTGCTGATGATGAGCAATAATGTAATTTATATTGTGAACTTCGCCATTTTGTTTACAAAATCAGAGCCTTGGGCGAGATTTCCCGTGTGATTCCTCACTTTTGGACTCGCGACCTTTTCCTTACCAAGTCTCGCTGAGCTACCAAGGCATAACAGAGACGAAATCCCTTCAAGGCTCAGGTTTTGTAATCAATAAATCTAGGAATAATCTCTTTATTGAACAACCTCTGACTGAAGAATTTTGGAATAGATTTAAAGAATATCTTAAAACAACACATAGAGAAAAGAGTGTAGTTTGCAGACTATCGTATGCTAAAAAATATTATCATGTATTACTAGAAGATAATGCACAAGATATTCTTTCCTTATCGGACCAAAAACGATTACAAGTAATGAAGTCATTAGCATCACTTTCTAAATTCATGGGATGCTATGATAAATGGAAAGCAATCAAATACAAGTATCAGTTGAAATGGTCCAATGGCGATAGTAGTTTAGAAATATTTCAAAATATAGTAAATAATGAAAATAATTATGATTCAATGTTAAAATGGATAAAGGATACTTGTTAGTTTTATTTTTTAAAGTACATACAATTTTTCTTCTTTATCCTGCTTGTTAATGTAAAAGGACTAAATATTTTAATACGTTCTTGACCTATATAATAACATGTTCTGCAATATTCTTAGTAAATTATTTGGTAAAAAAGAGAAAAAAATAGATAAAGTAGAAGATGAAAAAAAGCCAATGGAAAAAGCATAAATATTTTTTTTATTCGAACTTATTCTCTTCTATAATTTGATTATTTTTTAATGTTCTTGAATTTCTTTATATAATAAAGCATCAATAAAGATAAGAAGTATTATTACATAGACAGATTGAATGTTTTGGTTCAACAACACTAAAAAAATTGAATTTGATGTTCATGACTTGAACGTTGTTGAAAAATATGAAGATAAAGATAAAGAAGTAAATCATGTATCAGATAAAATACATGAACCAAATATAGAAGATGGTTTTTTATCCATGCTATACATAAAAGATGATTTATTACTAATTACATAAATCAGAGTAATCGATATTTTAAACTCATTAGTACCCTATTGGTATTAATCCTTAGATTGTAACAATTTTAAATTCATCAATACTAATAATGACTATAAGATTCACCATATTATTGTATTTTTTTTTAAAAAATAACTATTACAACTTTATATTCAAAGAATCTCTACCCATCCATCATATTTCAGATATAATTAAATGTGTTATAATTGAATATTGAATAATAAAATAGTATCTATAAAAAATACTTATGCAATATTTTTATCAACTTTGCTAGTGTTAGGAACAATAGCTACAATCTCTCCATCATTTATGGCCGGAGCACAA
>DASVFI010000093.1:0-3545 GCA_036380115.1 Nitrososphaeraceae archaeon
ACTCTTCTAGCAGTAGTTGTAAGTTTCAATACTGTAGCACTTCAAAACCAGCTCAAGAATCTTCCAACTAATATTAAACTATTAGATAGTCAGTTAAACAGAGTAGAAACTATGATAAAACCAATTTTATCACAAAATAAAGAAAAGGAGGAGGCGAATGAAAGCTTAAATAATAATAAAAAATCATCCTTATTTGATAATGTAACAAGATATTATCCAGACGCTTTAAAAAATATGATAATGATTGTTAATGAATCCGCAACTTATATTATTAATAAAAAAAAGGAAAGTGATATGGTAAAACATTTTCAAAATATTTGTAAAGATATATTTAATGAATGTGAAAATCAACTAAAACAATTTAGAAAAACCGGCAGTCCCTTTGATCTTATAAAAACTGATACTACTCGATTTTTAGTAAGGTTGACTCTTACATTAGATACTAACGATGATGATAGTAAGAACTTTTATAGCCTTATAAAAAACCTTCATATCTTAAGGAATATCTCATCTAAAATATATCTTCGTAATTTACTTTCTAATTTAACCTATGAATTACTCATTGCGACTATTCCAATTATTGCTTTTATTGGAGTTATCTCTTCGATGTCAAACTATGAGAATTATAATACAGTTTTACTTAGAATTCTTTTTGGTATCAGTATTTCGATTGCAATAATGCCATTTATAATACTTTTTATTCGAACCATTCCTATTGTAAATTTAATTAAAGATCTCTCTGATATTCCATTTGCTAGTAAAGGACAATAAAAATATTTATAGTTTCATAGAATTGTTTTAAATGTTATAATAGATATTTTAAAGCATTACTATTCGGACAAAATAGATAATTAAAAAGATATTTTATGTTCTATAATAAAATAATAGAAATAATAAAATAGAATAGAAAGTTAATGTTAGAGTGAGGATAATATTATTGCATTATATGTTTTTATCTTATATTAGCCTAGCCGCTCTTATCATTTTAAGTATACAGATTCCACTGAGTAATTCAAACTCTATTATCACTTTTGCGAATGCACAAAATAAACAGGATGTTAAGATGGATTGTATCATACGCGGAAGTGTAGAATATCCTCCTCCATTTTTAGTATTACGTTGGATGACTAATGGCGAATGTGATTCTACTATTGATTATTTCATTCCTTTTTACAATGTGAAGGAAGTTGTTCCTTTTCAAGGTAACTTTCTTATATTTTTAGAAACTTAAAATCTTATTATATTCCTAACTTAATTACTAAAACTAAAAGTCAAAGTAACTGGAGTAGAACGGAGACTTTATACAATACAAATAATTTCTTTCTCTTTATACTGATAAATAGAGAATTGAGGTCATTAATTAGATAATCAATAAGGTAAATTGTTATAATGTCTCTTGATTCTACTGATTTGAATAAAATGAGTACAGAAGGTAATAGCTTAGAAATGTTTCCTATACTTACTACTATCTTTATGAGTATAGCAGTAGCATCTGCGTTTATTATTGATTCCTTGATCACTAACCATATCAAATATTCTTCCAAATTAAAAGGGGGATTTCGCCGGATTTACTGGAGGGATTTTTTTTGCTGCAATTGCATTTTCATATTTTTTTAACAACTAAATGACTAAAATATAATACTATTACCACATGATATTATTAAATTACAATATGGGAATTATTAAATTATATTTTTGTCGCTATACTATTAAATAATCTATGGAAATTCAACTCCTCTTTACTCTTTTTAAAAAAAGAGTTTTTTCTAAATGGTCGATATTTAAAGACTCAATACTTTATTATCCTAGTCTATTTTCAATAATCGTATTTATAGGATTTTTAGTAACGTCTAGAATTGATGAATTTATTGGTAGGGAATATAACATAGATTTGCCTTATTTTAGCTCATTACTTTTTGCTGGAAGTGCAGATGCGGCACGAAGCATATTATCAACTATTGCTACAGGATGGGCTACAATATTAAGTGTTGCATTTTCTGTGACTTTGATAACATTACAACTTTCTACCTCGAGGTATACATCACATCTAGTCCATAAATTTGAAGAAGATAGAATTAATAAACTTACTTTAGGTTGGTTTATTTCTGTTGTATTATATTCACTTTTAGTATTAAAGACTGTAAGAACAGGAGAAGGTACAGGTGAGGTCTTTATACCCATAATAGGAGTAAATGTCGCTATAGTGATGGCATCAATTGGTTTATTCGTATTTGTTCTTTTTTTAAATAATATTAGTTCTTATCTAAAACCAAAAATTTTAGTTTTGAGGTTAGTAGAACAAATAATTTGTTCTATAAAACCATATGAAAAAAGAGACGTAGATAAGAAATCTCTTTTGGATATAAAAGATGAAGATGAAACTGCTGCTGCGTTGTTGGCATCAAACCAAAAAGAGGGAGAAAAGATATTAGAAGTAAGATCTAGAGAAGAAGGAATATTAAGACATATAGATTGGGAGTCATTAAGCACTTCCCTTAAAAAGTTAACTAAGAATTTAGAATATCATCATCTTTGGATAGAATTTTATAAATTTACGGGAGAATCAATACATAAAGGAAATTTACTGGTCTCTGTTTATGGAGTTAATAGTAATAGCAACAAAAGTAACGGTGAAGATCAAAACAAATATGATGAAAAAAATTCGACTAACAATAACAATCCAAATAATGATTCTAAAAATAATAGAAAACAACAAAAGATAATTGATGATTTAGAAGAAAAATTTCTTTCTTCTATCGATATAAATAAAGAGAGAGATATTTCTAATCCTGTTTTTGGAATAGAATTGTTAAGGAGTCTTGCTATAAAATCAGCATCAAATAATGATATCGATGTAACAAATGCTTGTATAGCAGGTTTGTTTAAGATATTAGCATATATCTGGACAAATAAAGAAGTATTTGGTTTACCTTTCACAATAGACGTAAAAACAAAAATAAAAAGGAAAGAAGGAGACAATGAGAAAGAGTATAATAATAATAATAAATCAATAATAATAACAATTAAACCAAAAGAAGAACCGCTTACTGATATAATATTTTCAGAATTATCTATAATAAATAATAGTGCTAAAAAATTAGAAAATATTCCAATTATAAAACATTTTATTAATGAATATATATCAACTAGCAAAACATTATTAGAAAATGACAAGAAAGAAAAGTTTTATTTATTTACAAATTGGTATTCTCAAAAATTAAATTATTCTCTTCACTCTTTATCAAAAGAAATTAAAAATGAATTATTGCTAAGTCCATTACTAGACTTTCAAAACTATTTATCTCAAAATCACGGGTATGCAAAAACTAGTTTTAATATATACATGAGAGATATAGTTAAAATATAAATAGAATAATATAATTAGCACGATAGATGACTATTATAGATCGGATTTGAAGAAGAGGATACTTTTGGTCTATCAGGAAGATCGATAGAAGAAGCTAACAAAGAGTAAATACAAATTTAACTTAAATAATTTTATTAATTTAATTTAAAATACTATCTCTAAATAATGTTAAATAGAC
>DASVFI010000094.1:0-6738 GCA_036380115.1 Nitrososphaeraceae archaeon
TGGAGTTTCAGATTTATACAATTCTGCAACTACATCTCCTTTTTCATGAGGTTTTCCTGTATGGATATGAACTTCTTTTATTTTATCCGTATCTGTAACTTTAACAGAATATTTCAGATCCTCTTTTTTATCATCATCATCTTTGTTATTATTAAATTGAAATGTTGCTAAAGCAGTATCCAATGTATCTACCTCTGGTACTTCTTCTTTTCCAGTCAGTATTGCAGCAAAATCTACTATATTTTCTTTCATTTCCTCATCCTTCTGATTTTTATTATTGTCAGTAGGAAAATTCAATGTAGTTAAGAATAGATAATATTTCTTATAATAGTTACCTCATTTTCTTATATATAATTAATTTTGGCATTATCGTATTGTATTGAACCTAAATAAAACAAAATGTAAACAACGTTCTATTCTTTATAAATTAATAATTTCTTCGATAAATTGTGAATTCCTTGTTTCAGGCAAAGTTCTCAAATTTACTCTTTACTTCTTCCCTCTTATTACCTTCTGTAGGAACTTCATAATATACGATTAATTGTAAAGTATTATTTGCAACAATAATATGAGATTGAGAGCCATGAACCTTACCACCATATTCAGTTACAATATCAGATAAAGCCTCATATTGTTTTTGTATATCTTTTACAGATCCTTGCAACAATTCAAAAGAATTAGACATTTTTGGCTTAGGTTCTTTTGTAGAAGAAAATGATTTCTTGTTGTTGTAATATATTGATTTATATGCATTTGTTGAAGGGACTACAGAAGACTTAGAGATATTAGGACAAACATGTTTCTTCTTTGCAAACACTTCAAAGTATGCATTCTCTAACTTATTCCAGTATATTCTAGTGCCACACCCATAATTACAAGGTTTTGAATTAATTGTATTGGTAGAACTCATTTCTTTATTCTTTAATCGATTCTAGACAAATCTATCATTGAAGTTTTATCCTTGTTGCCATTATTATTATTATTATTTATCTCATCATTAGCAACATATCCAACAATTAAATCACTATTCCAATACAAATTTTTTATTTGTGCATAACTTAAATTATAATAGAAATCTTTTTCCTTGTTGTACATTAGGTAATCGCCTATTTGAAATCTATAACCTTTTGGTTTGTTTACTATTTTGCCATTATTTAATGCAGTAATATTGCTTTCAAATTTATAACTATTAGTAGTTATTGTCAATTGGTAAAACCACACATATTACAAATTTTTGAATTTCCTTTATCTTCTTTTTCTCTGTCAAAAGTCCACCAGTCAATCATTTCTATAATATTTTGATAATGTTCAAGAAATGTAGGATTTTGATGTGAGTTGCACTCTATTGCTTTTTGGCATTCAGTCCTAACAAATAGCAGATAATTTTCAAATTTGTTTATTTCTTCTTCTAATGTTGTTGTTGTTGTTGTTGTTGCTATAGTAGTTATTCCTTGGTCATTCTCAAATTGATTTATCCATGGATCAAGATTTGGCATATTTCAAACACAATAACAGTATTTTATTAATAGGAAAGATACTTTGCTAGAGGGGGAGAGGTAAGGAATTTAGAAAAATGTATAGATGTGGTTTACACGTCTCAAATTACGGGATAAAAAGATGGAGAGAAGGGAGAAATGTATTGGAATTTATAAATAGTTTATACAAAAAAGCAGAAGATAGTGTAACTTGCCGCAAAACACAACCAGGACAAATACTGGTTTACTATTGATTTAGATAAATAAATAATAATATCTTTACTCCTTTTCAGAATCTCCTATTAATTCAGCCTCTTTTTTTGATTCTTTTACTTCTTTTAAAGAAACATTGTCAAGGTTCTCTACAATCTCGTTTTGTTTAGCATCTAGCGCTTCTTGTCTTTTTCTAACAGTATTATTATTTTTTTCAGTACTCATAATATACTATTTTATCAACAATATTCTATATTAACATCAAAGAGAGCAATTAGACCATTATGAAAAATGGAAGCAAAATTGGTCTTGACAAATTAGTGAGTTAAACCTGCGGAGAAGAATAGATATTAATTAAAATAATAAAATAATAAGATTTATTTCATATTTCATTATACATAATATAAGAAGCATGTTTAGACTTACTGAAAAAGGGAAAAAGTATATACCAGAGATATTAGAGGATGTAGTTAACTATTAATAAACAAAAATATTATTCAGATAAAGAAATAAAGGAAATTATAAATAAATATCAAAAGTAGAATTCTTTCAATTATTGAATCTGTTATTACAATTGTAAATCATTTTAATCATTCGCTTTTTTTCACGGAGATGTTAGAGAATAGAGGTTTTGAGCTAGCCTTCTACATTATTATTATTCTTGTGGATGCTATTTTTTGTAGGACTATGGCTTTCTTCTTTTACATACAAAAAAAACATACTCTTTTACAATATTATTTATTACGACTAATACAAATTAAGAGAAATTTTTATTTATTCTCTATTTCTTCTACTATTTTATTGTAAAGATCAATGATATGCTTTGAACAAGTATGATGTATCTTGATAGTTCCATCTTTATGATATTCATTCAAACCTACTGCTTCTATTCCAGGCTTTCGTGGGAGTGTTACATCGGCTTCACATATTTCACACAATGATTTTTCTTCTTTTTCTAAAAAATGTTTTAGCATTTTTTTCTTTACACCTATTACAAGATACTATAGAAGAAATTAAATATAAAATAACAATGGTAACGATAATGGCAGAGGCAGAAGTAACAAGAAAAAGAAAATTTGGAATGTGTAGTTTTGCAGATTTATATTATATAAAGTCAAAAAAGAAACATGAAAGAAATTTATTGTTTGCTATGATTGAATCATAATAATAATAATCAAATAAAAAGAGTATTAAGATATTTAGCCTAGATATAATAATTTTAAGTATATCGCACTATGAAATAGTTCCTTCTGAAAATAACGTTAAAAAAATAAACCAATCATCTAAATTAATTGTTAATTATTTATCAAGAAATGTATAATTATAGTTCAATTTTTTTTAATTTTAATAATTATATTTAAGAAATAAAAAGAAAATAGATAAATCACTTTAATACATACGATGTATCTATATCTATTGTTATAATATGATAGAAAGTAGTAGCAGTAATAATAAGATCTATAGTAGTAAAGATTTTGATCGATATTTTCCAATAACAATAATAAAGGATTCTAATTTACAATTATCTCTACCACCATCAACATCTTCTCAACATCAATTATCATCAGCAATAACAATAGCAATATGGAAAGACAAAAGATTAGATCAATTAAATATCTCAAAAGAATTGATTGAAATATTATCTATCAATGGTTTTACAATCGAAAGGATATTAGAATATGGGCCATCTAAAATTGCAAAAATAATAGGAATAGATGGTTTCTTTGCACAAATAATATTTAATGAGGCAACAAAACAATTAATTAATTTGCTATAATTCTTCCAAGAAAAGTATTATTCTCACAAAATATTGTACAACTAATATCAACATATCATTTATCTGTTTTTAATAATTATTATATTTTGATTTTTTTTAACATATTACATAAAATGTGATTTTTCATTATCTCATTGTACTATAAATGAATCTAGTCATTATACAAATAAAGTAATAATAACAAAATAATAATATTTAAAATATATCTATGATACTATAACTATTCAATGTAAAAATACATCTAATAACAAATTTTATACGATTATAATTTTAATAACAAATCTTTCGGCGCCGAAAAATAAAAAAACTTTTTAGATATATTATTTTTAAGATTGGAATTGTTATATTAAAAAATTTTACCTGCTATGGATTCGTAATCAAATGTATAACCCTCAACTAAATATCAAGAAGAATAGGAGTATATTGAAATAGTGATGGTACCATTCCGCCCTCAATAGATATTGTAGAAACAATTCCTCCTGGTTTTTATCGGGGCTTTGATTTTGGTTCTTATTTGGATAGGGATTGTTATGCTGTAAGGCTCATTTTTCAGATAAGACATTTCTGGATATCCCACTAAGTGGATGTCAACTACCAACTACATTTGATGGATCTTATTGTGTTTATGATTGGTATATTTATAACTGACCCATCTCCAATACTTAACGATAAGTTGCCTTATAATGTTTTTATAAAAACACTCGAAACATATCCTGAACTTCAAAAATATGAGAAATGGGTTGATAATTTGTTTATTGATCATTTAAAACAACTTAAACTAAAAACTTTGGGTTAGCCAATTAATTAGTCTTGAAATTAACATACCTATAAATAGTATACAATACTGATATAAATTTGAAACAAAAGAAGAACGTTTCGATAAAAGAATATTTTAATGGTTATTTAAATATAATTGAACAGGAATAAAACAATAATTGTCAGAAGTTGAAACTGCACTTATAATTCTTTCAAAAGATTATGATCAAATATTTAATGTGATAGATGAATTGATCTCTAATAAAGGATATATAACTAAAAAGAATGGAATTCAAATAATACATGATACATACTTTGATACAAAAGATGAAATTCTAAAAAAAAATGAAATTGCATTACGTATTAGAGATATTAATGAACAAATTTCTAAAATTACTTTGAAAATATTACAAAATACTACTGAAAATTATTCTAAAAGAATAGAGATAGAAGATATCTATTCAAAAGAAATGCTTGACCAAATTATTTTGAAAATAAATTCGTATATTAATTTAAACCTACTTAAATCCCCTTTAAAATATCATCATATTGATCCTAAACTAAATTTAATAAAGTTAGGTTTTAAAATAATTCAAAAGAAAAAAACTCATAGAAAAATTGTCAATGCCATAAACAAAAGTTCTAATCAAACAGAATTTGAATTTGTGTTTGATACCACTACATACATCTTTAATAATAATAATAATATAACTATCATAGAATTGGAAATAGAATCTAAATTATCAAAAAATGAAGCAATACTTAATGATTTTGTTAGAGAATTAAAACTTAACCAAACTTTATTCAAATATTGGCCTTATAATAAATTATTAACAGGAAAAGTTATAGAGATATTACTATATAACAATGAATTAAAAGAAAACAAAGATTATGATGATAAAAGGATTTTGACTTTATCAGGACTAGAGAAGATTGAATTATTTATAAAAATAAAAAACGCATAGAAATGAATATAACTAAAAATATAACTAAAAAACTTTTTAACAACTAAGTTTTAAAATATATTAACCTTCAAAATGACTAAATTATCTTTAACCCTTATTTTAAATGAAATACAGTAATAATAAATGTCAGAATATCCTTACGAAGGTAAGATTCATAGTGATGACAAAGTAAATTATTGTACTGTTTATTCATCGGATGGAATTAGAATGGGTAAGGTGGAAGCAGCATTTGCAAATTCTTTCATTGTAAAGAATGAAATGGAAAACAAAGAGGTCAAATATGAAATTCCAAGACTAGACATTGCTAGTTTAGTTAATGGATCAATAACCCTCAAGATAAAGAAAAGTGATGTAGATCAAAATTATGAAACATCTTCTATTGATAAAATTGAGAATAATCTTTGAAGATGCTTTATCGAAGATAAGAAGTAAAGAACTATCATCAAATAGTTTTTCATTTCTTAAACTTTTTAACTAAATTAGAGTAAAATCATGAATCACCAATAATCAATATCAAGAGAAACCCGCTATATAATTTACTTCTACTTATAGTTAGAATATATTATTTAAGGATAGATACCATTTAACTAAAATCAAAAAATTTCATTAATCAACTACAATGAGAATTTCTGGATTCTTTTGCTTATTAATTGCCAAATTCGCTCCAACCCTTTAAATTTCTGGAATCTATCAATACAAATGAAATCAATTTCCTTTTCTAAATTATGAATTTGATATAAATCAAGTCCTACACCAATCACATCTATTTCTACATTACAATTTTTTAAAACTGAATTTATCTGGCTTGCAGATGATAAGCTTACTGTCAAGATTCTATCTGCATTAATCATCATTATATTAGTTAATTCATATATTAAGTTATTATATATTGGATTCAAAAAAATTTATTATTAAATGGTTCTGGTAGTTACATACTTTCCTTTGATAATGATGACAAACTACAAAAATTTTTGATTTGGGTTAAAATATTCGAATGAGAATCCAAAGAATTAGTTATCTTCCCCATAATCACTTAGAATTGCAATATCTGGATTAGTGAAAAAGGCGATTAAAGCATCTTTAAGATAACGCAATGGAGATATAAATTCCGCTTTATCAATTACTATGTCATTTCTTATTTAATCTGCAATTTTCTTTGTCTAAATCAAACCACCAACCGAAGGAAAATCGAATTTATAACCAAAAAATAATACAACAGGAGTTTTGTTTGGCATAAGACTAAACAATATTTATAATTTCTTTTACAAGTTAATAATTTATCTAACATAAATAGAATTTATCATCATCTTATGAGAAATTATAACAATTAACTAACATGATAATTATTTATGAATATTGATGGAACTAGTATTGTATCTATTGAATCCTATTGACGTCTTTCGGATTAGTGAAATATCCTATACTATTCCTCAACCAAATATTGCTTTTTATACTTGACTAGCCTTTCAATGAGATAGAGTATCCTATACAAGCCTTTGCTCAATACTTTAAAAATCTATCATTAGGGCTTTGCTTTATTTTATATTTTTAT
>DASVFI010000095.1:0-4174 GCA_036380115.1 Nitrososphaeraceae archaeon
TTTGCTGTAAAAGGAATTTAATACAATATATATATATATATATATATATCTAATTTATTCAAGATTTTTAAATACTATTTATATTGAAATTACACAAGATCTTATTAGTTGTGACCGAGAAAGAGGATAATTCTTCATCCAATAATCTAAATAAAAAGAAAAAAATTTTCAATAAAGTGGTAGATTTAGCATTTGTCGAAAAAAAACGTATAGTGATAACTTCTATAATTGCCTCGGCCTGCCTCGCTTTATTTAAACTTGTTATTGGATTATATACTAATAGTCTTGGGATTCTTTCAGAATCTTTCCATTCAGGGTTAGATGTCCTTGCAGCCCTTATGACTTTTTATGCAATTAGAGTAGTGATTAAACCACCAGATTCAAAATTTACATATGGCTATGCTAAAATTGAAAGTCTTTCCAGTTTAACACAAATATTATTACTTTTTCTGGTTGCAGGATATATTTTTTATGAAGGACTAGAGAGAATTTTCTTTAAAATTATAGAGCCAGAAATAACATTTTTTTCTTTTGCAATAATGATCATTTCGATAGTAGTAGATTATGGAAGATCAAAAGCACTTTTTAGAGTTGCTCGCAAATATGGTAGTCAAGCCATTGAAGCCGATGCGCTACATTTTAAAGCAGACATGATATCTTCTTCAATTGTTATTGCAGGACTAGTCGTTGTGTTAGTTTTAAAAATACCAAATGCAGATGCATATGCTGCTTTAATAATTGCATGTATGATTATTTATACCTCTCTCGGTCTCGGAAAGCGAACACTAGATGTTCTTTTAGATAAAGCTCCAAAAGGAATTAATCATATTATATTAGAATCAGTTTCAGGATTAGAAGGTGTAGATAAAGCTCATGATATTAGAGTTAGAAATGTAGGATCAAAATTTTTCGTAGACCTTCACATTGAAGTACCAAGAACATCAACTAACGATAAGGCCCATAAAATTGCTACTAGTGTTGAGAATCGAATAAGGAATATAATTTCAAATTCAGATGTATTAGTTCATGTAGATGCAATAGAAACTGAATCAGAGACCATGACAGATATAATACGATTAATTGCATCAGAAACAGAAGGAATTAAAAATGTACATTCTATTTATCTTTCCCAAATACCAGAACATATGGAAAAATATATTGATAAAAAGCCATATGAAAATAAGTTAGATAAAATTGAGAGTACCTTATTTAACAAAGAAGTTGATACAAAGTCTAAGATACAAAATAAAGATAGTAATAAATTATTACATTTATATCTAGATGTCCAAGTCGATAGTGGATTAGACCTAAGAACAGCTCATAATATAATAGAAACATTTGAGTCAAAAGTTAAAGAAGAAATTCCAATCATAAAAAATATCACAACACATATTGAATTTGAAAACGAGCAGGGAAAAATCATTGGGATAGAAAAAGAAGTTAATTCATTTCATATAGAAAAAATTCGTAAATCTTGTTTTAAAATAAAAGGAGTAGTTGATTGTAAAGATATTGGAATAGTAGATATGGGGGGTGATCAACATGTTACTTTAACAATAATAATCCAATCTTCTAATCCTCAGGATCTTACTGTATATAATGCTCACCAAATTGCTACTGATGTGCAGCAAATGGTAATGTATGATACTGGGGCCACACGAGTTGTTGTACATGCTGAACCATTATAATATATTTTATTTATATTAGAAATGGATCGTTATAATCTGTCTTTAGATTAATTTTTTGGTTCAATAGATAAAATAACAATATCTATTTTCTTAATTTTATAGAAGATCTTCATTAGTCTCGAAGATAAACCATATTTTTTATTTATCTGGAAAAGAATACTATTATCTGAATCATTTTCTATCTTAGCTATTCCTTCATACCATTCTCCTTTTATTTTTCCCCGTATATCGCATAAAGCGAATTTAACATTGTTATTATTTCTAATTCGTTTAATCTTTCCCGAGTTATGACTTGTCCTAAAAAAAATTTTATTATCTTTAATAATAAACCAAACAGGAGTAGATATTGGCTGCCCGGTTTTTTTGTAGGTTTGAATATTGATATATTTTGCCTTTTCAAAAGTTTCTAAATTATTATAATTTTTATTCAAATACTTTGTTTATATTATAAATTTTCATATTATAAATTTGCTATTATTTCATCAGACTTATTTATATTTAATTTTCATTTTCATTGTAAATAAATGATTATTATTTGTATTACCATGCATATGCAAATCATAAATAAATAAGAGAGTTAATAAAATCCCTGGATATAATCAACAAACGATTATTTAACGAAATCTAATTGTAGAAATAACATTGTATTTAAAATAGTTAATATGTAAAAAATATTATAAGACAAAAATGCATTTAACAATTGTTTCAAACATAGTAAAGGATAAAATAATTCTTGAAAATCAGCCAGTCACTTACAGTTTAGGAGGACCACCTTGTTATTGTGGTCTTATTGCGAAACAATTTGGAGCAAAAGTTAGACTTGTAACCAAATTTGGAATGGATTTTACTAAAGATGATTTACTTTTTTTTAAAAATTATGGTTTTGAAATTAATAATTCTTCCCTTTCAAAATCTCCAACAACAAAATTTACTTTAAAAATTTACGATTCAAATAGAGAATTATATTTATTAGATAAATGTGATTCCATTTTGGTTTCTGATCTGGAACAAATTAATACAGATTGCTGGATAATTAGTCCAGTTCTTGATGAAGTTCCTTATTCTGTTTTAGAATATTTAATTGAACATAATGATAATGATTTTTTAATGTTAGACCCTCAAGGATATACTAGGATGTTAGATCCAAATAATAAAATCCTTATAAATGAAACTTTAGATTCTTTATTTTTTAAAAATATTGATGCAATAAAATTAGATCCAAAAGAACTCTATTGTTTTTCTGGTGGAGAGGATATCCTCGCACTTAGGAAATTAAAACTAAAAAACAATATTAATTATGCTATTTATTCAGAAAATAATAGAATTCATATGTTGAATGAAGATAAACACTATTGGCTCAATATTAAAAAGATAGTCACATCTGATCATACAGGTGCAGGGGATATACTTGCATCAGCTTTTACTTGTGCCTTTGTAAAAGAACGCGATCCTTTATGGGCTTTTAGCTTTGGTGTTGGCGCAGTAATGGCTTCATTAAAGACCAAAAAAAATGGAATAGCCAAAATTCCTCAAAAAAAGTATATAGAAGAAAATGCTTCTTATAATTACAATTTGATCAAGTATGAGAGTTTTTGATCTCCAATAATGTTAATGTAAATGTCTGTCATTTCTCATTCAGTTGTTTATATTACTCATAATTTTTTAAATAAATAACGAAATGATCTAACTTAAATTCAATTTTCTATATTCTAATCTAGTAATAATGAAATTAGAAGTTATATTTTCATTTGTATAATTAAAGAGAGATAAATTATATAAAATAATTAGATTTAATCTTATATAGTTTTAATGTAGAAAAATATTATTTAATAGACATACTAAAATGTTTTTAATATGTGTTTTACTACTTTACCATAATAATGAAAAGAGAGAAGAATGTTACATACCAAATAGCTATTCTAGCATTTGTTTTTGTAATA
The DNA here is from genome assembly GCA_036380115.1 of Nitrososphaeraceae archaeon. Lineage (GTDB taxonomy): Archaea > Thermoproteota > Nitrososphaeria > Nitrososphaerales > Nitrososphaeraceae > TH1177. The sequence goes on from DASVFI010000095.1 coordinate 3,629, forward strand.
TCTACAGTGATGGTGACTTCTGCACCTTTTCAGATGCTATCAGATGTTAATTCAAATTTTTCGAGTAATTTACCATTTAACTTAGCTAATGCACAAGAGAGCGATGAGGACAACAGTAGTGACCAAAGCTTTGCACAGGAATTTGATCAGGAAGCTGAAGAAGCTGAAGAAGCTGAAGAAGTAGAAGAAGCTGAAGAAGTAGAAGAAGAAGACCAAGATACAGAACAAAGCTTTGCACAGGAATTTGATCAAGAAGCTGAAGAAGCTGAAGAAGCTGAAGAAGTAGAGCAAGAGACAGACCAACAAGCACAACAAGAAGCCGAAGATGCCGAAGAAGTAGAGCAAGAGACAGATCAAGACACCGGCCAATTTGCCTTTGAAGCCGAAGAAGTAGAGCAAGAGACAGACCAACAAGCACAACAAGAAGCCGAAGATGCCGAAGAAGTAGAGCAAGAGACAGACCAACAAGCACAACAAGAAGCCGAAGATGCCGAAGAAGTAGAGCAAGAGACAGACCAACAAGCACAACAAGAAGCCGAAGATGCC
>DASVFI010000096.1:0-5056 GCA_036380115.1 Nitrososphaeraceae archaeon
AAGAATTAAAAAAAATATTGAAAATTCCTAAATATATTAAACCAATAGCTTATCTTTGTCTTGGATATGTTTCTGAATTTTCTAGACAGCCAGATTTAGAAAGATCAAAATGGCTAAAGAGAATAGATTTGAATGATATAATTTATCTTGAGAAATGGGGTAAAAGTTTTGATAAAAAAACAAATTTTATAAAACAACTTAAAATTTGAAATAACAACTAATATCTCTATATAATAATGAATATAAAAATTAATTATTTCCCTAGTACACAACATTTATTATATCTATGATTTTTATAAATTTCAACAATACAGTATATAGATATACTGTTACAAAATTTAAATAAATAATTTCTTTTTCTCGTTGTATAATTTATTCAAAATGAAAATAATAATATTTTTATTTATATAAATTAATTAGTATATATGAAGTTTCAAATAATATATATTGCTATCGGTATTATATCAATAATTATAGTTACTATTTTTATTTTTAATAACAGTATTTTTTCGAATAAAAATGAATTCGACTTAGAAATTGATGCATTAAAAGAAGAGCAATCTTTATTCACACATACTAGAGCTACTATAACAAATACGGGCAAACAACCACTAACAAATATTAAAGTTAATTATGGAAACAAAAGTGAAACAGTTCGAAATCTTGAACCTGGGCAATCATATCCTCTTAGTCCTCCGGCAGGAAGTGATCTTCAAAGAATAATTGTTACTTCAGAACAAGGAATTAATATCACAAAAGAATACAGAACACCCATTAAAATTCCAGGTATGATGGGCTCCTAGAATAATAACAAAAAGTAAAAATTCTACTATACATCTTTAGATAAATATTCCTTCCATCCAATTTTATCTAATTTATTTGCTTTGGAAATGACTTGATTTTTCATCTCTTTCTTATAGTTTTCAAGTTTATCCATTAACAACTTATTTTGCGTAGCTAGAATTTGACAAGCTAAGATACCTGCATTTTTTGAGCCATTTATGGCTACGGTAGCTACAGGGATACCAGGAGGCATTTGGACAATAGATAGTAAAGAATCCAATCCTTCTAAACTAGAACTCTTTATTGGAACTCCAATTATAGGAATTGAAGTTAAAGAGGCAATCATTCCTGGAAGATGAGCAGCACCCCCTGCACCTGCAATTATAACCTTTATGCCTTTCTCCATTGCATTAAAAGCATACTGAACCATTCTTTCAGGGGTTCTATGAGCTGAAACTATTGTCAATTCATAATCAATATTAAAGTATTCTAAAATTTCTGCAGCCTCTTTCATAACCTTTAGATCGGAATCACTTCCCATAATAATTGCGACTTGAATTTTTGCCAATCTCTATCATCATTAAGATTGGAGTATGTCTATTGAATTTTTTGCCTCTAAAGATCTATTTATAACTTCATCTAAAGTTTTACCAGTACAAGTAATATGTCCTAGTTTTCTTCCAGGAGAAGTTAATTGTTTGCCGTAAATATGAATTTTAGTAGAAGGTAATGAAAATAACTTACTTATACCAATAAATTTGTAACTTCCCCTAACATTGGGCGGTCCTAGAATATTTTTCATTACAGTAGGTCTTAATAATTCAGGTTTACATAAAGGAAGGTTTAAAATTGCTCTAATATGTTGCTCGAATTGAGAAATTGAGCATCCTTCTATGGTATAATGGCCAGAATTATGGGGACGGGGAGCAATTTCATTAATAAAAACTTCGTCACTTTTTGAAACAAACATCTCAATTCCAAATATTCCAATATCATTGAAACACTTCATTATCTTTTCTGCAATAAGCTTTGCATCATCTTGAACTTTTGAAGAAATTGTAGCGGGGACTATAGTTGTATCAAGTATATTGTTTTTATGTATATTTTCGGCTATTGGAAAGGATTCTATTTGTCCTTGTTTATTTCTTGCAACCATTATTGATATTTCATTTTTAAAGTCTACAAATTTTTCTGTAAAAATCTCTTGATTCTGAAAGTACTTAAAAGCGATAGGAATATCATCTTTGGATTTGATAAGATAATTGCCTCTTCCATCATATGATTCTTCAGAAGCTTTTAGCATAAATGGATATCCGAATTTTGTTGCAGCATCTGAAATATCATTTTGAGAATAAATTTTTGTAAATTCTGTTACCGGTAACTTATTTTGCTTAAAGAAATTTTTTTGTCGAAATTTATTTTGAATAATGTGAAGAGAATGTGGAGATGGATAGATAGGATAATGTTGTGCTTCAAGTTTTTTCAACGCTTTTGAGTTAGCTAATTCTATTTCATAGGTAATTATATCAGAATAATCTGCTAATTCATATATTTTTTCTTCATCTTTAAAATCTGCTATAATTAAGTTATCACAGATAGTTGAGGCAGGACAATTTTTATTTGGATCTAATATATTTACTTTAAGAAACATTCTCTTAGCTTCTTGAGCTATCATTTTTCCTAATTGTCCTCCGCCGATAATACCTATTTGAATGGGAGTATCTATTGATAATTCATCAAGTAATGTGCACATGAAGATAGGTATTTTTAATTGTAAAATAGGGTTAAAAACTTATCAAAGAATTTTAAAGATTAAAAATTAGTAGGTAAAGAAATAAATCATTTTTATGGATAAAGTTGATTTATATAATACGTCTAAAAATAGAGTATTATAACAATTTGTTCATTAATGACATCTTACTTATTTATACATAAATGTTCTACTACTATATTATCTGAGATTTTTCATAATGTTTATTTAGAAGAACCTTCTATAATAATTGGTGATAAAAATTACCCATCAGAATCGATACATTCAGACAGCGAAAACACCATTCACTGGTCAAAACGAATGTAATGACTGTGGGGGAAATGGCTGGATCTATGAGTTCTATAATGACCCAGTTTCATGGCGAACATGTCCCCATTGCTGTGATCAGAAAGAAAATAAATAGAATATAAGCGAAGACTAACAAACTATACATAATTTTATTACATTTAGTTTAATCCTTTAGAAACAATAATGAGGATTAAGTTGTTATTTTTATTCTCATTCTCATTGAAAATAGAAATCTTAAACAATGAGCTTTAAAAAAGACATAGGTATGCTTAGAAAAGAAGAGGCAGTCAAACGATGGTTTCCTTTAGCTGCTATTGCATCTGGTATATCATTCGTTGTTACATTCTTATTTAATCTCCCAATGGAAAGAGTAATTGCATCCACAGTATTGGCAGGAGTCATAGTTTTTAGTGGGTTTTTTTTTAGGTCATTTGGAAAAGAGGAAGAGGAATATAAATAGATATAAAACTAAAAATATTATGACATATTTAGAAAGAAAACAAGTTTTATCAAATGATTTAAAAAATTGATCTACTTATTATTTTAATTTCTGAGCATTATATTTTATAATAAATGGATAAATTTTTAAGCCAAATCTATTCAATTCTATTTTTTCTATCTATAAGTATATTAACAATAATAATAGTCCAGACCTTATATACTTTCATACAAAATGAATTGCATTTTCAAACATTTATTGTTTCTATTATTATAGAATTAATGTTTGTATTTGTAATTATAAAAGTATATGATGAATTAGGCTGTAAATGGGAAAGTGTGAAGACAATTCCCCTTTTAAGGAAAAATAAAGAATTCCAAACCACGGTTCAGAATAATTATTATTACAATAATAATAATAATACTTTAGAGACGAAAACAAGATTTTGCTCAAATTGTGGAATATCAATAAATAACTATAAAATTAATTCCCATGCCGAAAATATTCCAAAATTCTGTAGTAATTGTGGTTTTTTGCTCAACGAAAACTTAATTGAACGAAATCAACATAAAGAATGGCCTTTTCATAATTAATAGATTAAATTACTTTGACTTTTTAAAACTATTTCAGGAAATGTCAAATTCAAAAATGGCGCATATATTGGTCCTATTATTATTAGGTTTTTTTAGTTATTTTCTAGTCGGAGACATTCTTATAGGATTAGAAAAAGAAGATCTTTTTGTATTTGCTTATTCAAATAATTCTATGAAAGAATTTTTCGCAAATACTAATGTTAATGATTCTGAATATTTGAAAGGATATGTAATTGTGGACAATTATAAAATATTGGTTGATATAGCATTAACTGATAAACAAGTGCAAGATGGTTTATCTATTAAAAATTCACTAAATGAAAATGAAGGAATGTTATTCTTTCTTGGGGAACCTCGAAAAGCATCTTTTTGGATGAAAAATATGAAATTTCCTATAGATATTATTTGGTTAAATGAAACCTTTTCAATTGTCCACATTGAACAAGAATTGCCACCGTGTGAATCAGTATTTTATTGTAAATCATATAAACCTAATTCTGAAGCATTATATGTTTTAGAGACTATAGATGGCTTTTCTAAAAAGCATGATCTACAAATAGGCGATAACATTGATTTTCAATTAATAAAATAAAATTTAAACTAAAAATTCCTAACTTGAATTAAAAAATAATAATAATGATAACTGTTGAATACTTAGCATAAACTATTCACGATTCATATTTGACCATTATAAGGCCATCTTTTTCCTTATCAAATACGCTTTGAAGGTTTCTCTTAGTTGATTTAAAGTGAATTCTATCCAAACTTTACTTTGAGGTTATGTAACAAGTTAACAAGATCTTTAAGTTCTTTGATGTATTAATATATAAAAAATACTAACACTAAAGTAGTTAAATGGGATTAATCCCAACTTTTAGTATTTAATTAATCCATTATTATCTTTTACTTCAGATTGGAATATCCGTTATTTTCAAATTTTTCTAACGATGGTGCCAAAAATTGCTATTTTCATATAGTGTAAATAATTCCATTATTATTTAACAAAATTGATTTAATACAAAATAATTTATTATGTAAAAAGCTTAAAAAGCTTTATTATTAAAACGACATAGTAGTTATTAATATAATAAATTATAATGGATTTGAAAGTAATAATAGATATAATCATATTACAAATATGTCTAATGTGATATATACAAATAAATAAATTGATAGTTATAA
>DASVFI010000097.1:0-2921 GCA_036380115.1 Nitrososphaeraceae archaeon
TACCAATAATCTTCCACCAACAACTACCAATAATCTTCCACCAACAACTACCAATAATCTTCCACCAACAACTACCAATAATCTTCCACCAACAACTAATAGATCTGTCACTGATAGTAATATCAATAACAATGCAGAGCTAAAGTCACTATCCAAGAAAACGACCTTGAACGTTTTATTAGAAGTAATAAATATTCATGGTGGAAGTAAAAAGCCATTAGATTTTATAATAACAGTCAAAGCAGAAAATGCTGAACCTAGTTCATTTACAGGTAGTAATAGCTTCCAAAAAGTATCCCTACAGGAAGGCAACTATGAAGTTCAGATAAATAATACATTTGGTTATGAAATAAATAGAATTTCTGGATGTACAGGGGTAGTAGAAAGAACAGATAAAACATGTATAATAGAATTAATTGATACTCCTAAACTTTCAAATAATACAGAAATAAGTTCTACTTCTAAAAATAGAACACAATAAATTGAAATCAACTAAAAATTTTTTTGTTTTTGTTTCTTATTTGTGTAACTAAATAAATTAATTTCTAATTTCTATTATATCTTTCAAGCTATTTTATTAAAAATGATTTTAAATTATTATAGTAGTATTAAACATAAATTTCATGCAGAGAGTATTAATACTAAAAAATATAAGATCGATCTAGGTAAAAATATGAAAATGCAATTGCGATTTTTAGTAACGTATAGTTTAATTTTATTAATGTTTGTAAATGGCAGTCATCATTTCTTAAACTTCGTTTATGCACAATCAAACAACATTTCCGATGCAAGAAATATTGATACAGAAGTAAATGATCTTTTAAATAAAATAGGAAGAGGAAATATAATAGATAGTACGATTGATTCATTAATGCAAGGTATGGGTTCATCATCTTTACCAAGCTCTTCTCCAAATACATCACTTCAGCCAAGCTCTTCTCCAAATACATCACTTCAGCCAAGCTCTTCTCCAAATACATCACTTCAGCCAAGCTCTTCTCCAAATACATCACCTCAGCCAAGCTCTTCTCCAAATACATCACCTCAGCCAAGCTCTTCTCCATATACATCACCATTGCCTAATACATCAAGTGATCTTAATAATGAAATTATGTCTATTTTGAAGAATCAAGGTTCTAGTAATTCGACAGTTCCCACTAGCCAATCAAATAGTCCGGATATGAAATATTTTGCTAAAATTGTAAATAAAAATAGTAATAATGAAAATATTATTTCCAGCAATTCGTTAACAGAATTTAATAATAATTTATTAAAATTTTGTCTTGAATCTGGAATTGATTATTCTTCTTGCAATTCTATAATTCAAGATTCATTACAAGCAGCTGAATTTACTAGCTCTTATATGGGACCTTCAAAAGTAAATACTGATCTTATAGGGTACACCATGGAATTGAAAATAAGATAATTCTTTTTTGTAGAATAAATTTACCTACGTAGGTATTTCACATAGTAATAAGCTTTACATGTTCTAATTTTTTATTAATTTGAAATTTTTTAGTCATACTCTTAATTAATTCTGCATCTCCTTTTAATAAAAATAATTCTATACATCTGTCTTGGTCTATTTTGCTATGTATATGGGTGGTCACAATTTCCTCAAAATCATGTCTCATATTTGTAACTTGATCATCGTCTCTTTCTTGATGAATAATTAATAATAAAGCAGCTAATGTTCCCTGTAATGTATCTCTTTCTTTTTGTTCTGCTATCATATTTCTTAATCCTGCTCTTACAATTTCAGATCTTCCAGAAAAACCAAGATTCTTTTGTAATTTATCAATGTCGTTAATAATATCTTCATTTAGCGAAATACTTACTATAGGCAATAGCGAGTTAATGATGTTAGAGATATAAAATTTTATGGTTAATCTAGTTTTGGTATCTTAAAGAGCAATATGATTGTTTTATATTGTTAAATAAAAATTCTTATTTTTATGCAATTAATTTAATCAACTTGATTATAGACTCATAATTACCTATTTCATTAAGTGAATGTGCATCACTACCCAAATGAAACTTTACTCCATTTTTAATAAATACTTTTATCCAATTTTCTGGAGGCCGCTTATATTTTGCATTGACTTCTACTATTTTTTTATGTTTATAGATAAGTTTTGCAAATTCTTCTATTTCTTTTGTATCTAACTGAAATGATGATTCTGGAGCTAAATGTCCTATCACATTTATGTATTTATTTTCAATTGCTTTCTTTAATGCATTTGTCCAAACGGTTTTATCATAATATTTGGTATGAAAACTTGCAATAATAAAATAATCCCTAGCAATATCTTCTCTACAATCAATACTTCCATCTTCCATTATCTTTGCTTCAAATCCTGTGACTACTTTAACTTTTGTTTTTTCTTTATACTCTGAAATTTCATTTAAATATTCTGGGATCCATTCAGAGTTTTTCCTTACATGTTCTGTTAGAGCAATTAGTTCTAATCCTTTTCGTTCTGCTTCTTTAATTACATTTTTAATAGTAAGGTTTACTGCTGAATGATCGTTATAGTTAGTATGAATATGATAGTCTTCTTTTAAATTCATAAACTCCATTAAATATGTAATTATAATAATATATAATCTCTATTTGTTAATAAAACAACATTGACAGTTTTATTTAAATTCTTACATGAATTATTTTCAATATAGAAAAGTGTAAATTATAATTATTATTACATATCATCTATTATTAATGGATAAATTTAATGTACTCATTCCTGGAGCCGGAGGACCTGCTGGAATTAATACTATCAAATCTTTAAGGATTATATCATTCAAAGGTAAAATTATATCAACTGATTCAAATCATCTGTCTGCTGGCTTTTTTCTTAGTGATTCGTATTATGTAATACCTCCATATGATGATGAGTTTTTTATTGATAATTTATTAAGAG
>DASVFI010000098.1:0-8710 GCA_036380115.1 Nitrososphaeraceae archaeon
AACATCAATAAATACGGAAAAAGAAATTTCTGTTTCTAAAATCAATGATACTGTATTGCTTAATATATGGACAAATATTTTCTGTCAATCTTTTAATATTAAAGATCATTGTCCTTTTATGGAAATTGTAAATAAAAATAAACAAAAATTTGTATTTCTTCTTGCTACGTTAAAGAATAAGAATAAGAGCAAGAGTAAGAGTAAGGAAAACAAGAATAAGAATAATGATACTCATAATGGAGGTATTGACAATGACAATATTCCTGTAGGCGTTTGTCTATTATTTGAAAAATATGGATGTTTAGGATTATATTGTTTAGGAACACTACCAGAATATCGAAGTAGAGGCATTGCTAAAATGATTGTAAAGACTTCTTTACAAATAGCATATACAATGAAGTATGATAAGATATTTTTACAAACCTTTCAAAATGACAATTATATAGATTTTTATAAAAAAATTAAATTCAAAGTAATAGATAAAAGAAAAATATTTCAAATTAACTAATTGAAGAATCAATTTTAGATTACAATAAAAAATATAATATAGAATCAGAATCGTTACTTGTAATAATAATAATGGTTTTTATAAAAAAGTTAGAAATATATGGTTTTAAATCATTTGGTTTTAAAAATACTGTAATTAATTTTAATAATGGACTTGTTGCCGTTACGGGTCCTAATGGTTCAGGCAAAAGTAATGTTTTAGATGCGATTATGTTTGCACTAGGCGAAAATAGTCCCAAAGCTTTACGAGTAGATAAATTTCAATCACTATTTCATGACACTCAAAATAAATCTCACAAATTGGTTCGAGTAAGTATTACTTTTGATAATAAGAATAGAGGTATTCCCATAGATTCCGATAACGTAACTTTGACTAGAGAAATGGAAGGTTCAGTAGGAGAAAGTCAGTACCTCTTAAATGGAAAAAAGGTAGCTAAATCAACAATTATTGAGTTATTGCAGATTGTCGTTGCAGTCCCTAATAAATTAAATATTGTACAACAAGGAATGATTACAAGAATATCAGAGTTAAACTCTGAAGAAAGGAGAAAAATTATAGAAGATATTATTGGCTTGTCTTATTTTGATGAAAAAAAAGAAGAATCGTTAAAACAATTAGATGAAGCAGATAGAAGACTCGATATAGCTTTAGCACGTATGAGTGAAATAAGAAAAAGGATTGATGAATTAGAAGTCGAAAGAAATGAACAATTACGATTTCAACATATTGAAAATGATATGAAAAAGTATAGGGCTATAAAACTTTCAAATGAAATTAGATCAATCCAAAAAAATATTTCTATTAATAGCCACGACTTAGAAACAAAGAAATTAAAATCTCAAAGTATAAGTTCAGAATTAAAGCAAACAAAAGAAGAACTAGAAAAATTAGATTTCGAAAAAACAAAATTCATTAAAGAAGTAGATGTAATAAATAAGGAAAAAGCTGATATAAGTAATAGAATTTCATCAATAGTATACGATGTAGAAAAGTCCAAAGCCATGTTAAAAGAAATAGTTTCCAGAGTTGAACATATAAATCAGAAATTAATAATGAATAATATTGCAGAAATAGAATCAAAGAAAAAAGCTAATGATTTTTTAGATATAATTCAAGTTTTGGAAAAGGATGTTGAAAGTATAAACAAGAGAAAAAACAGTCATATTAATGAATTAAATCTTGTAGACAATAATATTTTAAGTCAATCTACTTTAAATCAACAAATAGAAATTAAAGCACAGAAAATAAATGAGAGGCTTTCAAAAATTATATCATTAAACAACAAGTTTGAGCTTGACATTTTAAAAATATATGAAAACAAAAAAATTATAAAAAATAATTTAAGTGATACAAATTTCAAGATCAAAAATATTAAAAGTAAAATATTAACAATTTCTGCAGAATTACAAAATAAAAATAATACTCTTGAAGAATTAAAATTAAAACAAGAAAAAATAAACAAAGGAATAGCATTAATGGAAACAAAAGTAAAAGAATTCAATGACAATATAGAACAATCGAAAAATACATTAAACAATTCTGATACTGAATCCTTTAAAATTTACGAAAAAAATAGAATTTTAACTGATTCCATGTTTGAAGATTTAACAATTTCCGAAATCATCAAAAATAATCAATTACCTATTGTAGGAATAGTTCATGATTTGATCAAATGGGATAAGAATTATCATAGACCAGTAATGGCTGTTGGAGGAGACTGGATGAAAGCAATTGTTGTTGATAATGTAGAAGACATGATAGAAATAGCAGAATTTGCAAAAGTGAAGAAATTACCTCGAGTAAAAATAATTCCGTTAGATGTAATTCAATTAGTAGCAGATAAAGTAGTGGAAGAGGCAGATAATGGAAATATATCTATTATAGGTAACTTAACGAATTTTGTAATGTCTGATTTTAACAAATTAGTACATTTTATTTTTGGAAATACTATTGTTGTAAGAACTGCCACTGAAGCCTATAGTCTTTCTTTAAAAGGATATAGATCGGTATCAATAGATGGAGAATTATTTGAGTTAGAGTCTAAATCACTCTTGATAGATTATAATTCTACAATTATTAATTTTGTAACTGAAATAAACCTAAAAAAAGATATTGAAAGTCTAAGATTACTAATACTACAATTAAAGGATTCGTTTTTAAAAGAGACAAAAGAACTAGGAAAACTAATAGATAAATTAAAGAATTTAAATGCAGAGAAAATAAGTTTAGAAAATTCAATTAAATATTTGCAAGATAAAGTTTTTTTTCAAAAAGACATATTAAAAGAAAAAAATGTAGAACTAAATGAATTAGAGATCTTCCTAAATCAAAATATGGTTGATTATAAAAAAACACTGTCATTACTGAAAGCTAATGAAAAAAGGCATCATTTAATAATCAATAGTAGAAAAACATTAGTAGAAGACTTAAAGAAAATTAAACAAAATTACGACGAAACTAAACTAGGAAAATTAAATCTAGAACGAAACAAATATCAAAGTTTAATTGATTCTGATAATCAAGAACTACAAAATATTACGATCAAACTCACAAAAACGAAAAATGAAAAAGACTTATTTCAAGAAAGAATAAATCTATTAAAGGAAGAAACGATTAATCTAAAAACAGAACTTTCAGATAAAGAATTAGCAATAACAGATTTAAAAAATAAAATAAAAAAAGAAGAGATAGATTTAAGCTCTTTGAGAGATAAAGAACAGAATATTATCTTCACCTCTGGTAATTCTTATACAATACTACAATCATATGAAGAAAAAATTAAAATTTTACTTGACAATGAACGAAAATTCTCTCGTGAAAATAGCTCTATAGAAAGAGAAATTGTTCTTTTAGATAAAGAGATTATAAATCTAAAACAACAAGAAGTTAAATTAAGTAATGATCTTATAGGGACAGGATACAAGAATTTAATTAATGACACTTTTGATGTCAATGAGCTTTTATCTAATCTATCTGAAGAATATGAAGTATTAAAGAGCAGAATAAATTTGAGAGCTGATGAAACTTATGTTCAAGTTGTTGATGGTTATAGAGGAATGTCGGCAAGAAAAAACGATTTAGAAAAAGAAAGAAATTCAATTGTTATTTTTATAGAAGAAATCAACAAAGAGAAAAAGAATATGTTTATGGATGCTTTCTATAAAATTAATAATGATATAAATTATATATTTTCAACTATTATCGGAGGAAATGCATGGCTCGAAATTGAAAATCCTGAGGATATCTTTTCCAAAGGTGTACGACTGATAGTTCAATTTACTGGCAAGCCAAGAAGAGATTCTACTGGCTTATCAGGAGGAGAAAAGACAATGGCAGCTACAATATTTTTATTAGCTCTTCAATCTATCAAGCCATCTCCTTTTTATTTGATGGATGAAGTAGACGCTCACTTAGATGCGCAAAATACCGACAGGCTATCAAAAATCCTTTTTGAACGATCTAAAAATAATCAGATTATTGTGGTAACATTAAAAGATTCTACTATTTCAAAAGTAGATCAAGTATATGGCGTTTTTCCAAGGGAGGGCATTTCTCACATTGTCAAATATAAATATCCTAAAAAGGAATTAAATGAGATTTCTCTAAATTGAATAAAGTGAAATTTGTTGATAATTGATCAAGAAATAGATTCATAATTAAAACACCTAATAAAATGAGAATTAGAAGGATCTTGAGGGTTACGGATTTCTTCTTTACTCAATAAAGGTTCATTATTTTTACACTTCTCAGTAGAGTATAAGCATTTATTTATAAATTTACAGCCACCTTGGTGGCTGGAAGCAGCTTCATGATCATCTTTTATCTTTATTTCTTGATGTTGATGATTAGTAAATTTTGGAATAGCAGATATTAAAGCTCTAGTGTAAGGATGAAGAGGATTATAGAGAACTTGTTTAATATTACCTTGCTCAATAATTTGTCCCTTATATAAAATAATTATATTATCACCAACGTATTGTGAAGTTGCTAGATCGTGAGTTATGTATAAAAAAGAGACATTTTCTTCTTGCTTTAGTTTTTTCATTAATTCTAGTATTTGTACTCTTATAGAAACATCCAACATGGAGACTGGTTCGTCAGCGATAATTAATAATGGTTTAAGAACAAGAGCTCTTGCAAAACTTACTCTTTGTCTTTGACCTCCAGACAGCATATGAGGAAATTTTGAAGACACTTCCTCTGGATCTAGATTTACCTTTTTTAATGAACAAAAAACATATTCTTTAATATCGTTTTTTTTAAGACCTTTTTTATGTACATCTAAAGGTTCTTTAACAATATCAAAGATCTTCATCCTTGGATCTAAAGAGGAATAAGGATCTTGAAAGATGATTTGTATTTTAGATCTTATTTTTAATAATTCTTTGCCTTTTAGTTTAGTAATATCCATATTATTAAAAAATATGTGACCTGAGTCAGGATTTATGGAACGCATTATAAGTTTAGCAAGAGTTGTTTTTCCTGAACCTGATTCTCCTGCGACAACAAGTATTTCACCTCTAGAAAGTTTAAAATTGATATTATCTATTACTTTTATTTTTTTTGATTTTTGAAATCTAATTAAATTGCTAATTCCACTATGTAATGGAAATGATTTATTTAAGTCAACAATATTGAGTATTATATCATTCAATTCAATTACTTTATTTAATACTAGATCATCAAATGAATAACAAAAAATTAAAATTGTTTAAGAAGTTGTTTCTTTTTTTACTCCAAAAATTCTATCAAAATAATCAGATTGTTCTTTATTAAGGTCATCCGCTTCAGTTTCAGGAATATTTGCTAATCTTCTTGCAATTTTCTTTTTATATTCTAATTGCATTTGGCGAGCAATTTGAATTCTTTGTGCTTGAGGAGAACCGGCGCCGTGCATTGATTCAGTCAGATAACCAACTGCATTTCTTCCTAATGTCATATTTTCAATAAGCCTTAAAATCCTCATTCTATTTTCAATAGGCACACCTTTTTTTCCTTTAAGGTATTTTTCTAAAAGTGGTCCAGTTACAGGACTGCGAAAATCTTGTTCCGCAGGCATGGTTACAACTAAGCCTCCGGCTATATCCTGAGCTAGTCTACTAATTTCATAGGGAAAGCGCGTTACATTATGTTTACAAACATTAGCAAGCATATCATCATTTTGGTAATTACCCGCTTTAGTTTTATATGCCTGAAAAGAGGAAGCAACACCGGTTCCAAAAATGGTTTCGTTTAGATGAGTCATTTCAACCAATTTATCTTTAATATGTGAGGCATTACCAATCCCATTATAATCAGAAATGGAAGCTGCTGCCCCAATTAGTACATCTCCTAGTCCTGTTTTACAAACATAACTTCTTCTATGATAACAGGTAAAACGTTCTACGAGCATAGCAGCATAATCGTATTCACCATCCATAAAAATATGCTCATTAGGAATAAAGACATTATCAAAAATTATCATTGCTTCTTGGCCTGAATATTTAGCATTACCTGCATCAAGGTCACCACCTTCCATACTTCTGGTGTCGCATGACTGTCTTCCATAAATATAGGTAATTCCTTCTGCATCAGTAGGAATAGCACCGACTATGGCATAATGTTTATCTTCATCTCGCAACCTCATAGTTGGCATGACAAGAATCCAATGAGAATTGATACAACCAGTTTGATGTGCTTTTGCTCCACTAATATACACACCTTTCTCATCTCTTTTTGAAATATGAACAAACATATCTGGATCTTCTTGCTGTGATGGGGAAAGACTTCTATCTCCTTTAACATCGGTCATAGCTCCCCCTATCATATGGTTTTCTTCTTGGATTTTCTTTATGAATTCCTTTAATCTTTCATGATATTGAGTATTATATTTTTCATCCATCTCAAAGGTAGTTGAATAAAGAGAATTTAAAGCATCCATGCCTACACATCTTTGAAAACAAGTACCTGTTTTTTGTCCAAGCTTACGTTGCATTCTGTTTTGATTAACAAGATCTGTTGCATTTTCAGCTATATGTAAAAATCTATTTACGCGCATTCCAGAAAGAGAGGATTCTGGCGATGCAAGCTCTGGATCCTCATTAGCTATATCATAGGTTTCTGCAACAGCATTAATTGATGGTCGAATCATAGGATGATCAACAGGTTCCTTTACTAATTCACCAAACAAGTAAACTTTAAGATTCCTATTCCTCAAACTTTCAATATACTCTTGGCCATTATTAATAGGCATATAATATTAAATCGTCAGGATATTATTTATATATTATTAGAAATAGCAAATTATGTATCAACAATAATAGTAAAAAGTCACATGCGAGTGAAGGCTACAATAAACAGGATAATAATATTAAAATTACCTAAATTTTTTATTGATATTGTCAAATACATGAATGAAATTTATCGATTCCAAAAAAGACCAATTTAGAAGATTAGCTAGAGATCATGGATATAGAAGTAGGTCTGCTTATAAACTATTGCAATTAAATAAATCATACAAGATCTTAAATAAAGGCTATTTCGTACTTGATATAGGTTGTGCTCCAGGTGGCTGGATACAAGTTGCATTATCTGAAGTTGGAGGTAAAGGAAAGGTAATAGGAGTCGATTTAAAAAAAGTAGATCCTATAGATAATGCATTTCTTATTCAAGGTAGCATTGAAAATGAAGAAACAATCACTTCTATTTTAAAAATCACAAATTCAAATGTTGATGTTGTTTTATCCGATTTATCTCCTAATGTAAGTGGAAATTGGGAATTAGATCATGCAAGACAAATAGATTTAACAAAAAATGCTTTAACTTTGAGTCGAAAAATAATAAAGAAAGGAGGTAAAGTAGTTTTAAAAGTCTTTCAAGGTGATATGCTTAATGAATTGCTTGACGAATTACGAAGGGAATTTAAAAAAGTGATAATAACTAAACCCACTGCAAGTAGGCAAGTTAGCAGTGAATTATACTTAATCTGTATAGGTTATAATTCCTCTAATAAATAGAAATTTCTTGATTCACATCGAGATTTTCATACGATTATAATTAAATAAAATTGTAATTACTATAATAATAATTATTTCTTGAATGAATTATCGAAGCTACTTATATTAGGCTAATAAAAAAACAAACAATATTGTTCTCATCAACTAGTTTACGATCAACAAATACCAATAAAGCCATCTCAAAAGATGATAGAGAAGGATTTTATAAAATTTTATTTTCCCGAAGAGACGTACGTTCGCATTTTATTAAAAAAGATATACCATTGTCAACCATATTACGAATTATAAATGCTGCACATCATGCCCCTTCGGTAGGATATTCACAGCCATGGAATTTTATCATGATAAAAGATGAAGATACAAGGAAAAAAATTAAAGAATCTTTTTTAAAAGAACATGAAAGAGCAATAAAGTTATTAGATAATGATAAGAAAAAACAAAATAAATACAAGTCTTTAAAATTAGAGGGTATTTTAGAATCAAATCTTAACATATGCGTTACTTATGATGATACTCGATTTGCACCATTCATTATAGGAAAGACTACTATTCCCGACACAGGAATTTATAGTGTTTGTTGTGCTATTCAGAATTTATGGCTAGCAGCAAGAGCTGAAGAAATTGGAATGGGATGGGTCAGCATTATTTCAAATAAAGAAATAAAAAAAATATTAAAAATTCCTAAACATATTAAACCTATAGCTTATCTTTGTCTTGGATATGTTGAAGAATTTTCTATTTTACCCGACTTAGAGAAATCAAAATGGCTAAAGAGAATGGATTTGAATGATATAATTTATTTTGAGAAATGGGGCAAAAGTTTTACCAAAAAGAAACAAATTCATAAACAGATTTGAAAATATGGATCTGCATTAATGAATATAAAAATGGATTATTTCCCTAGTATACAACATTTAATATATTATATACTTTTTATGAATATCAAAAATATAGTGCGAGTTTAACCAATTACCAATTTAATTAAACAATTCATCTCCTACTTTATTTTATTTTTATTCATAAATGGAAATAATAATATTTTTATTTATATAAATTAATTAGTATATAATGAAGTTTCAAATAATATATCTTGCTATCGGTATTATATCAATAATTTTAGTTACTATTTTTATTTTTAATAACAGTATTTTTTCGAATAAAAATGAATTCGACTTAGAAATTGATGCATTAAAAGAAGAGCAATCTT
>DASVFI010000099.1:0-18674 GCA_036380115.1 Nitrososphaeraceae archaeon
CATATCATTAATATCTTCGCATGATATTATGACTTAAAAAGTTTGATTGGGCATCTGTATTATAGTTATTTATGTAAGTTATAACCGAGTCAAAGAAGATTTAGATGGAAATGATGAATCAAAACTCAACTGGTGAAAAAGGCATTTAACCTTAGGGGCATAAAACATCGCAAATTATATCAAATACAGATTCAGCATTCAAATCATATTCTATTTCATTGAATAATTGGATTAAATGTATTGAAACTTCATCATCTACATGTTCTTCCATTACTGAAATTAAAGAGTCAAGATCAATGTATCCTGTACTCTTAATGTCTTTACATTTTGGACATTTTGAATTTGATGGATTTAAATAAAGTGATTTTTGTTGTTCAGATAGTTCACCGTAATGATCAAATTGTTTTTCAAAATGATAATTTTGGTCTTCAGATTCAATTGTGCCATAATTAAGAGGATCTTGAACTAAGTAATCGTTGTATATTTTGTAATCTCCATTTTGATATTTCCTTTTTTCTTTCTTTTCACCATATGCGTTGACTTGATCTTTGAAGAATAACAAGTTTAATATCACAATAATATTTATTACAAGAATCATTAGAAAAAAAACGATCATAACTTTTGATTTATACATGAGTTTCTTTTAAAAATTAATATATATTTAGAATAGGATTCTATTTTGAGTGATATTCTAGCAATATTATGTTATTATGAATAAAACAGATTTAATCTTGTGAAAATTTTATAATAACAATTAGTATAAATTTTGGTTCTGTTGATTCTACGGGTGTTTTAAATGGGTGTTTATTTCTGGGTGTTAAAGGGATATGAAACCTATAACACCCAAAGTAGAAAGATGAAATACTTGTTGATGGTGCATTATGACAAGAGAAGGTAGGATAAAAGAGTGTTGATTTTTGGGGTGTCAGAGGCTACAATAACACCCATGAACCCAAGATATAGAGTTGTAGCAATTAATAGTAAAAGCAGTATGTTTAAAAACTTGTTGATTTTTGGGTGGTAAAAGCTATATACCTTAAGCTAAAACTGTTAGCTAGTACTAATGAATGATTTGATAAAGCTGTATAATAATATACCTTTAGATAACAGCTCCAATGGTTACAGAGTTGGGCGAGATAATAGACATCATTTCAAAAACAGAAAATCTTGCAATAATCATTTCTATTATTTCACTCGGAGTTGCTATTTTTAGACCTATGATGGTTTCTTATTTTAATAATAAAAAAATTCCAATATTAGAATTTGATGGAGTATATAAGACTAATACTGTAGGAGGTATAGATTATTTTATAAAAGTTAAAAGAGATAAAGGAGAAGGTGAAGCTGAAGGAGTAAAAGGATTTGTCGGAATAACTGATAAAATTGAATTACAACCTACTTTGTGGTGGATTGGAAGAACCATAGAAACTGACATATCGACCTATAACTATCTAAGTCTATTCAAAACTTTAGAGCATAATAAACAAAAGATTATTACATTTCCTAATATATATGAGACAACTCCTCCAGATTTTGATTTCCTCCTTGAAAATTGTCCTTTTACTAAATTTAAAGACGATAAGCTAATTGTTAAAATAAATGCTAAGAGAGGGCGTATAAAAGAAAAACAATATCCTAAAAATATAGATGACATAGTAAAAGAAGCTAAACCAATCCCTTCTTAATTGAACTCTTTAGTAATCCAGACCATTTGTTACCATCTTGAATATTAATATTAGATTTTTCTGCTGGTGTTTTGCCATCTAGCGCTTGATGTGGTTTTATGAAATTGTAATAAATTCTTTGTCCTTCTGCAATAGCTGATTTGTGAGTTTTCCATCCCCTTTGGACTTTTACCCTTTCCCTTAATGTTCCATTTAACCTTTCTACTCTATTGTTATTAGCATGTGGCTTTGTTATCCCACATTTTGCAACATGGTCAACTTTATGACCTATTGTTTGAGATATACCTTCTCTATAAGCTCTTAAAGCATCGGTGTAAACAATCTGTGGTAAGTTACCATGACTGTTTTTAATTGCTTGATTGATAGCTTGAATAGCTCCGTTAGTATCTCTTTTTTCTGATAATTTGGAAGCTATCAAAAACCTTGATTCCCTATCCATTACGTTCCATAAGTAAGCAACATTAGTATTTCCTTTTCTTTTGTCACCGCCTTTCATCTTTACAAACAATTCATCAATATGCCATGAATCTGATAATTGTGGTGTTAATGAATTTACATAGCTTGATATTTGTGGAATGTATGTTTGAATCCAATCATATATTGTTGAATAGTTTAGTTCAATGTTGAAATGGTCATTAATGTTTCTTGCAACTTTTCTTAGGGAAAGTCCCGAAAAGTAAAGGTCTAAAGTAAGAGTTACCAATTCTGGACTGAATTTAACTTTCTTTAGTATTGTTTCTTCCCTGAATTTATGCTGACAGTCTTTACACTTGAATACTTGCTTTTCTCCATATTTACCGTATTTGTAGACTCTTATTGAACCGCATTTATCGCATTGTATGGCATCATCTGCAAATACTTTAGGCTTTTCTTCATTTTTGATATGTTTAGATGCAATCCAAGTCTTGACACAATGTATATGTTTGCAAAACTCAACTTCCCTGAATTGGAAATCTGGACAAGTGCAAACCCATTTTTCTTGCAAGATTGTAACTTCATAAACAATATTCCTCGTCAGAGAGGGAACGGCAAATGAACCGTTCTCATTCTCAACTATCTTGACACCTTGCTTTAATAGTTGCAATCCTCTTCTCATTCGAGTTAACGAATTGTTTTGGCTTGTATGTAAAGACTTCTCTATATCTTCTTATCTTTATATCTCTCTATTCCTCTATAAATAGTTATCTCTATATCTTTATATCTTGGTATCTTCCTATTATGATTATGGGAAAAATGAATGTTGCGATAGATGACAATCTTGAAGATAGATTCAGAAAAGCTGTATTTGAAAAGAAAGGAATGAAGAAAGGCAATATCTCAAAAGCATTAGAAGAAGCTATTGAACATTGGATAGTTAAAGAAAAGGAGATAAAAGGTAGCTAGAATGACTCAAAATGATACTACTTTTACAGCTGAAGTCAGACATGAAGTTGTAGCTGATTTTATAAGAAGAATATTTGACGGTTCACTTAAACTTGATGACATTCCATCAAATTTACCCCCAGATAATC
Organism: Nitrososphaeraceae archaeon; assembly: GCA_036380115.1. Taxonomy (GTDB): domain Archaea; phylum Thermoproteota; class Nitrososphaeria; order Nitrososphaerales; family Nitrososphaeraceae; genus TH1177. Next base: position 3,197 of record DASVFI010000099.1, read on the forward strand.
CACTTTATCAAAGAGGTATAAACTCCAGAGTAAAATTATTATTAAATATTGAAAAATATGTATCTGGAAAGGTAAGGAACGAAGAACTTGCAGAACTTGAATCAGATATTTTCAGGCAAATTGGAATTTTACGTATGTGCGATTCTTTAAAAGAAAACATCTCAATAACAACAATGGAAAAAGAAGTAGCAAAACTTCATTCAAGAATGGACAATCTTAATACATTGTTAGTAGAGGTTTTAAAAGTATTAAAAAGAATTGGAGATAAAATTGACAAAGTCTAATTTTTGCCCTTTCTGTAATATCAAAATGTACGAAGTGGTCAATGAAGATTATCCAAAATTAGAAACATATCTTTGTTATGAATGTGGATTTCATGCAGATACTATTTTAATGGAACAAAAGAGTTTGTATGAAGCATATCAAAGACTGTATTTTAGGTTTAATGATATTTTGAAACCAAAATACTTACCACCCAGAAATCAACACCCATTTAAAACACCCGATGATTCAACAGAACCTAAATTTTTTAAATATAATAAGAAAAACATTTCTTGTTTAAGAAAAGAGTAATCCAACCATTATTGAAATATAAACTGAAGTAGTACTAGTCAAGTTTAGCTTGTATCAAGAAACTTTATTCTTATTGTTAAATATAACCTGACTTAGTATTTTCTGTTTATGCAGTATAGGGTGAAGTTGTTCTCGAGTATAATTAGGAAGGATTCAATATAATATAATACCCTGACTTAATTTTATAACTTTTTTAAAAAAATATTAAAGTCATCATACAAATATCAGTTTGAGTATAGAATAATATGGTTAACATATCTTTAATTACAATTATTTTACTTTTAATACCAACACTTTTTGCTATACAATTCAACTATTCTCAAGAAGAAGACAATTCTGAAAATAGTGAAAATATCCCTTATAATTCCCCACAAATCAAACCTAAGGTAGATGTTGAGATTGAGGGAACTGCAAATGATGACAAAATAAGAGGAGGTGTTGGAGATGATAAAATAACAGGTGAAAAGGGTTATGATACATTGGAAGGAGGAGATGGAAAAGATAAGATAGAAGGTGGAGAAGGAGATGATAAAATTAAAGGAGGAAAAGGAGATGATAAAATTAATGGAGACACAGGAAATGACAAGGTAGAAGGTAATCAAGGCAATGATCAAATAGAAGGAGGAGAAGGTGATGATTCATTGAAGGGTGGAAAAGAAAACGACGAGATTCAAGGAGATATAGGCAATGATAAACTTGATGGAGGAGAAGGCGCTGATGAGATGGAAGGAGGAGAAGGCGCTGATAGCTTTATTTGTGATAATTTTGACAATGTGATGGATTTTGATTCTCAAGAAGGAGATACAATCTCTGGCCAATGTACATTTGAGGATGAATCTGCTGTTAATAACAAGGAAAATACACCCCCATAAGCAAACAATCCATAACCATTAAAAATTTCTTATTCTATTTTTAATTCTTTGAAACTCTATTTCTCTACTCTATTACATAATTATAATAAAATTTATAAATATCAAAAAATCACTACAAAAAGTCTTTATTTTTAGTATATTTATAATTATTTCATATGTTCTGTACATAATATTCTAAATTTTGTAAAAAATCATTTTATTTTATCTTTAAAACTCAGCAAAATTTTATAATGTTATACTAACAAAACAATAGAAAAAAGATATAATTTCATAACCAAATATTGGATACATATTGTTTTTTTTATAAAGACTTATTAAGAATGAGAACAATAATAATATATGTGCGGAATAGGCGGACTGATTAGTCTAGATTCTACTAATGTAATACCTCTTGCTAAAACAATGATGAAATCAATGAACAAGAGAGGTCCTGATGGAACTGGTCTATTTATTGATAATAGGCTTTATCAATATGAATCACCTGAAAAAATACTATGCAATAGCCCTAATACTAAACTAGCTTTAGGTCACAATCGTCTTGCCATTGTTGGCGATAGACAACATATTCAACCTTTCCAGAGTTGTGATGGCAAATTAGTAATGGAACACAATGGAGAAATTTACAATTATAAAATGCTTAAAGAAAAATTAAAAAAAGAACATCACTTCGTATCAAATACGGATAGCGAAGTTGTAGTTCATTTACTTGAACATTACTATAAAGAAACCGGATTTTCTGATCTTTTAAAAGCAATAAGAAAAACAGTGGCAGATATAGATGGGATCTATGCTCTTGCTATAAAAGATGAAAATGAAGACAAAATTTACCTAGTTAGAGATCGATTAGGAATTAGACAGATATACTATGGTCAAAATGATAAAGTTATAGGTTTTGCTTCAGAACGTAAAGGTCTTTGGCAGATAGGTATTAAAGAACCTACATTTTCACTATTGCCTGGTCATTGTGTAATATTATCTGATAAAATATCCTCTCCTATTAAAATATCTGAGCCACCTATCAACTACAGTAATGAACCTACTTTTTCCAATTTGGAAGATGCAATATTATCTTACAAAACTGCTTTGTATAATTCAATCAAAAAGAGGTCACAAGACCTTTCTAGAATTGGAATAATTTTTTCCGGAGGAATAGATAGTGTGCTTATTGCTAAAATCACAAAAGAATTGGTTCCTCATGTAACGTGTTATACTAGTGGAATAGCAGGTTCTGATGATATAAAATTCTCAAAGCTTATTGCAGATGAATTGGATTTAGATCTAAAAATCAATGAACTTGATGTAAAAGATATAGAAAATATGCTGCCCAATATCTTAAATATAATTGAAACTAATAATAGTACTCAAGCAGAAGTTTCTATTCCTATCTTTGGAGCATTAAATTTAGCAGCCAAGGATGGACTGAGAGTTGTCTTTACAGGTCAAGGTGCAGATGAGTTATTTGGAGGATATCCCTGGTATTTCAAGATTGTTTCCAAATATGGTTATTCAAAATTGAAGGAATACATGATACAAGATTTGCTGTTACTATATAAAGAAACCCTTGAAAGAGAAGATAAATTAGCTATGGCAAATAGTATTGAAATGAGAGAGCCATTTTTAGATTCAGATGTTGTAAAAACTGCTACCAGCATTAATATGAATTTAAATATATTCAATAATAATGATATTTTTGGAAAACGGGTACACCGAGAATTAGCGATACGAGTAGGAATACCCAAGGATATTGCCTATAGAGAAAAGCAAGCGGCACAACATGGCGCAGGAATTCACGGAATATTAACAAAAATTGCAGAAAAAAATGGGTTTAATAAAAAAATGGTAACCAAGGAATATATAACCAATATTGCAAAAAGAGAAAAACTAGGTAGCTCAGAACGCTATGGTTATTTATTTGATGCTAAAACTTCTTGGAATTCTTCACCATGGGTTCAATTATATCTAGATAAACTGAATAATCTGAATCAAATCGCATGCGAAATCAAAAGATAAACTATTTCAAAACTTTTTAGAAAAGATTATTTTCATCTGACTTATACCTAAATAGTATAATGCAAAATGAAAAGTGATGGTATGACTTATAATCCTGCTCTATTAGTAGTAGATGTACAAAATGGTTTTATGAGTAAAGGTGGTTCTTACGATCTTCTGGGTATGAAGGTATCAAACTATCAGCAAATTATTCCTAAATTAAAAGAGTTAATTTCAATATGTAAAAAATATAACGTTCCGATATTTTATACACAAGCAGTGAGAGAATCATCTGGAATAGATCTTTTAACTAAAACACATAGAATTCTCCCAAAATCAAGAGAAGAAAGAATAAAAAAGAGACCTATTTGTGTAAGAGGAACATGGGATGCTAAAATTGTTGATGAAGTAAAACCTACTAACAAAGATCATGTTGTTATTAAAAGAAGAGATTCCGCCTTTCAAGACACAGAAACAGAAGTTTGGTTAAACAGTCTAAAAGTAAATACATTAATCTTTTGTGGAATAGATACATCAATTTGTGTTGAAACATCACTTAGAGATGGTTTTAATAAAGGGTATGATGTAATGCTTATTTCCGATGCTACCGCATCAGCAAATATTAGACATTATAAAACTACAATAGAACATGTTAAAGAGTATTATGGCTTGGTAATGAAGGTTAAAGAAATTAAGGAAGTACTAGAAGCAAAAAAGAACGGAATGTATTTGGATAAGATTAAAATGATAAGAGAAAAGCAGAACTTACTTGAACCTGATCCAAATTAATTTAATGACTAGAAAAAGCGGTATTGGAATTGAGAATAATAGTTTAAACAATCAGTAATCTATATTAGTAATAAAAATTAATGTTGATGGCCGCAACCACAACCTCCCATGTGACCTGATTCCTGACTTTCTTTTTCTAAACAAGATGGACATTTAGCCATACCAGTTTCTGACATGAATGTAGTACCACATGAGGTACATTTTAATTTTTGAATTCCTTCCATAAATAATTATAACAATATATCCTTATTAAAACTTTAACTGCTTAATACAATAACATGTTTATTACATTATTAAAAAAAGGAATAATTAGCTAATTTTATTTTACTCTTCAGATTCAAACCATATAAACCAGAACTTTTTTAGATAATTTGAATATTTAATACTGATCACAAAATAAGAATAACGAAATTTATAAGCATTGATATCTTTAATATAAATTTTAATTCATTAATAAAAGTGATTTTATAAAAAGACTCTCAAAATGAATGTAATAATAAACAATTACAAATTCATAACCTATATTTAAAAGAATATTATATTATTTTATAGCTATTGGATATTAATAAAAAAGGTATTAGGGTTTTAGCCATAGCAGAAAGTTTTCGAAAAGAAAAAACTAATTCCGTTCTATCAGGTATTGTAATGAGAAAAGATCTTATCATTGATGGTATAATTTTTGGTAATGCAACCATTGGAGGAGATGATGCTACGCAAAATATTATCGCGATGTATAAGAGTTTACAAAGGAACGATATTAGTTTTCTATTATTAAATGGCTTAATTATAAGTATGTATAATATTGTAGATGGAAAAACAATATATGAAAATATTGGCATTCCTGTTATAGCAATTACATTTAATAATTCACAAGGGATAGAAAATTCTATTAAAAAACATTTTCCTTCTAATTACAACAATAAATTAGAAAATCTAAAGAAACTTGGGAAAAGAAATTTAGTATTACTTAAAACTAATAAATATTTATGGATACGCATTTGGGGTATGAAACTTGATGATGCAATTAAACTTTTAAATTCATTTATAATTCAAGGATCTATTCCTGAACCAATTAAATTAGCAAAACTGATTTCACATGCTTATTTAAATACAATATACAATATTAATAAAAGCAGAATAGGATGAGAGGACATCTTTTTGTTCTTTATATATAAACATATTTGTAATTTTCATTGTATCAAAAGTAATTAATTCTAAATTTTCATAAATAGCTAACAATCTTATAGATTCATTATTAAATTTATTACATTAATTTAGCATGAGATAAAAAAGTATAAAGAAGTAGATTTTTAAGAAATTAAAAAATTGATTACTAATAGATTAAGTACAAAATGACAACCAGATTCTAATTAAATACTATTAGTATTAACTAGTAACACTTTTTTATTTTTAACTTTATTTTTGAATATTGCAATTACTAGGGGATATAATGTTTAGATTTATGTAAAACTATGTAATGATTATATAATTTATTGCACTTTTCATTATATGAATGAACGAACAGGTTTAGACAATACAACATATGACATCTTATCTGCTCTTGGGAGAGAAGCTGACTTTTTATATGATACAATAGATAAATATATTGACGATGCAAAACAGTCAAATAATAATGAGTTAGTAGATCTCTGGAATAGAATTAAACAAGATAGATTAAGACATATTGATGATCTAAAAGAAGCTTTAGAACGCGCAATTCATAAATAAATCTTTATTTTACTTTGTTTAGATTATTATATCAATAAAGTATCATTGTTTAATATAATAAATATATAGTATCAAAAACTATTATTAATAATGTATTCTCTGTGATACATGAAAAAATGGCGATTTTTTATAGATAATTAATTTTACTAAAATTTTCAACTAATTTTTGTCCTTTTTTATTAATATCATAAAACGATAATTGACTTATTCATCGGGGGAAGTTTTAGATATAAAAAATAAAAACAGTTATGATATTAAGTTATGATATTAATTCAGTAAATGTTAATGAAATTCTTAAAAGTTCAATAATATAATATTTTTTATGTATTTGAGAATACAAATAAATTTTTAATAAAAATAAAAATTAAGTTTTTTGTTTCCTAAGTTCTATAGTATTATTTGGTATATGTGGAAAAATCTTTTTTACATCTAAAAATCGTTTTCTTAAAGTAACCACACTCATTTCACCGGCAATAGCAACTTGAGATTGACTAATGTTTTCTCCTTGTTCTAAACAAGCAGCGTAAAGAACTGCTATTGATAATGCTGTTGGATCCTTACCAGAAGAAAATGGATGTTCTTTTATTTGTGACATCATATCAATTGCTCTATTAAGAGTTTTTTTACTTATACTACCTTTATTGGCAATTTTGCTTAAATAAGTAGTGGAATCGATAGGTTGCAATCTAATCTTTAAGTTTCGTAATAATAACCGATAACATTTTCCTGCAAACACTTTATCGGCATTAGAAATCTCGGCAATTTCGTCCAATGTTCTTGGAACATTCATCTCTCTACACGCAACATATACACAAGCTACAACAAACTCTTTTATTGAACGACCTTTTGTTATTCTTTTTTCTACAACCTTTCTGTAATAATATGCTGATTTTTCTATTATTGTATCACTCAAAGATAATTTGTCTTTGATCCTTAATAATACACCAAAAGCATTTTTTAAATTTCGATGATAACTTCTATTATTACTCGAAATTTTATTCCAATGACGTATAGTTCTTACTTTTGCTAATTGATTAGTATTTAATTGGCTTCCGAATGCATCTACATTGGATGGAGAAATTGTTGTAGAAAGTCCTTTATCATAATGAGCAAGTGATAATGGCATTCCTACACTTAGATTATTTTCCAAATTTTTCATTGGTTCTGATTCAATACCAGAAGAATCTAATCTATCTTCTATTATCATTCCACAGGTTGTACAAATCATTTCACCATTATTTGAATCAAATATAATTTGTTGATTTTGGCAATTTGGACAATCATTCCTAATTTTTTCAAGAAAGTCTGACTGTAATGTCTTATCTGTCTGTAATGTTTTAGGTGTTGTACTCATGCCTTTCAACAATAAATAAAATTAATTAAAGACTGTGTTTACAATTGATTAAAATTAATAGAAAAATTACAAATAAACACAACAAACCACACAATAACACAATTATACATGTTAAAATTAATACTCTATCATGACTAATGCAACTCGTTCGTTTAGAGTAGAAAAAGATGTTTCTACCATTCTAGATGAAGAAGCTGAACGTATGGGCATATCTGTCAATGCATTGGTCAACATTATCCTTAAGCATTATTCTGAATTCAGTCGCTTTCTATCTAAAATTGATCTAGTAATACTAAATAGAGATATATTAACAAAATTATTAGAATTCACCGATGATCAAAATTTATTTAAATTGGGATTAGAACTAGGAGAAACAATTCCTAAAGATACAATATTATTTTGGAAAAAAGATTTAGATCGTCAAAACGTCTTTGAATACTTAGATAAAATTATTTGTAGATATGGATTGTTAGGTACTTATGACGAAATAAATCAACAAGGCGAAAAAATTATAGTGATCAGACATAGATTAGGTAAAAAAGGGTCCATTTTTTTTCATGGATATATCAAATCAACTTTTAACATAGTAGGTTTAGACAGTAATATTGAAGTAACAGAATCATCCGTAAAAGCTAAAATAACAATTTAAACTATAAACAAAGATAACATAAATCTTCACCTACGATATAAAATTAAAATGAAAAGCTATTAAAGTAAATATCATATTTTCTAAACAAATCAAAATTCATACTTGTTATTAATTATTATTTTGTATATATAAAAATATGATTACAAATGAAGTTAGTGAAACAATAAGAATTTGTCGAAATGAAGAAGTAGAAAAAAAATGGGATTTATTAATTGCGATTATTAATCATTTGTCAATACGTAATTATTTAAAGATTAATTCATTCATAACTAAAGATTATATAAATTTTGTATTGGATCAAATAGAATACAGGTTATTTTAAAAATAATAGATAATATATTAAATTTTATAAAGTGACTTTGGATGTTTATCCATAGAATATAAATAACATTCAATTAGCAATACTTCATATAAAACTCTACAAAATTGATTTAATTTACAATTATTAATATCTTAATGTTACTGAAAACGGCTTAATTGTTATTAGTAAAAATCAATAACTCTTTTCCAATTACCTTTTGTGATTAAATCTTGAAAAAAGGTCTTATTTTTAATATTGGTTTGTAATATGTCATCATCATCCTGTATTGAATAAATGACTGAATCATTAACATAATTAGCAATAAGAATTAAATCTTTTTTGAAGTCTAAATAAATTTCTAAAAGATTTTCATTATTAAAGTCTTCAGCAGATTTATTATTTTTTTTCATAAACTTTATATCAATAAACATGTGAATCATTTTATTTAAATTTTAATAACATTTATGTTAACAAATAGAAATGAGTTGTAAAACAACCTACTATAGACGTCCTAAACTTAATGAATGAAAGAAAATGAAACTTTATTCTATAATAGAAAATATAAATTTAATAATTCTAATTAGAAAATTTTAAATCATTTAATATTTCGTATATTGTGACTTTGATTAGTAGCGTTATATAAAATTAGTATTTTTAGCATAAAATATTATTATATTACATAGAAATTAAAATTAAACATATTTCTTGTTATTACTCATTTTATTTAATAAATTTTTAATATTACTTTCAAGAATATTTAATTTAATAGGTTTGAGTAAAAGTATAATATGTTTATCAGTGAAAAATTGGTCTTGAGACAATTCCGTTTTGACTGTATCAAAGGCTGTTACTATTATAATAGGAACATTTGGATTTTTTTTTAGTATTTGACGAGATGCTTCTAATCCATTTGTTTTTCCAGGAAGGTTATAGTCTAAAATAATTAAATTTGGATAAAAGTTTTCATAATCTTTTAGAGCCTCATTAGCAGTAGTAGATGTGGCTAATACCGAAAATCCTTTATTATTCAAATAGTCCTTGTATAAAAGAAGGATATCTAGCTCATCCTCTATTATCATAATTTTAATATTTTTATTTTTTTTTTTATAATTTCTTTTAGTTATCATTGCATATAACTACATTTATCCATTATCATCTTAGCAAATAAGTCTTTTAAACTGAAAGTTAACCAACAATAAAATTGAAAATTTTTTATTAATAAAATAAATCTAGCAATGAGATACCATAATTATAGCATGGATATATTAAATATTTTTATTTTCCTGCATTAAAATAAATTTAACTAATCAAGATTTACTATAAATTATTTTGTATTTTAATGGAAGTTTTGAGATTCTACTATTAAAAGCCCATTTAGATAATTTTTTAAATTCTATAATTAAAGTATTTATAGTATGTAAAGTATGAGATGACTATATAAAATTCAATAATCGTAAAAGTGCTATCGAATTTGTTGCTAATTTGTTCATATGAAGAATGTTTTAATCATTAAACTTAAAATTCATTTTAATACGCTAATAGAGAAAATTGTTGAAATTTATAATATAGTTTAAAACGTTCTACTTGACTATTTAAAATATAATCTTTGTGTTTATATCTAAGATCAAGACCAATAAAACAATTTATTATTTATAAATGTCTGTAAGTAAGTTAAGTTTTAATTCTATAAGGTATTATTGTATCTAATATTTACATTAGTTTACACAAAATAAAAATAGATAGAAATGGAAAAGACTTAATCCTTAAAAAAAACAACTTCCATGTCATTTTTCAAAGGATAATAATACAAGAATTGTTATAAATGAAAGCAAATACTAAAATATATTATAGAGAAAAGTAATTTATAAGAAGAATATAAATTACGAAACAAAATGAAATGATTTAGCAATATAAATGAGTTAACAAAACATAATAAATGTTATTTAATTATCCTAAGACAATATTTACTTTAGTTAAAATAAAACATAGTTTAAGATATAATATTAGATTCTTGAGAATATTATAAATTATATTATTAAATGATTAATAACGAATTATTAAACCATGTTTTTCGTGGTTCTTTTGTAGTAGAAAGTAAAAATGAAGACATTAGTAGAAATAATTACTTTTAAAAAAATTAGTTGATTAAAACGTATTCACTAAATGAAAATAAAATTTAAATCCCGAAATTAGTAGCATTGACTGTAGTTATTTGACCTCTGATTTCTCCATTTGGATATTGTTCTGTATGGATATTGACATATGTTTTAGTATTATTTATTAACTGAACAAGGTCATTAACAGTCTTCCCTTTTAGCGGTCCTTGAAGATCAACTGCCGTTACTTTTCCTTCCACTAAAGTTCCATTTAGAACATCAATAGGAGTAGCAGGTTTGAATAATGTAAAAATTACATCTCCATTTTGTCCAAATTCTCCTAAGTGGATATGAGCAGCGTTTATATTATCAAGATTAGTCACATTTACTTTGAAATTTATATTATTCTTTACCAATTCGAATAATGCTATACCTGTACTATTAGTATTAACTGGAGGAACTTCTTCCATTCCTGTAAGAGGAGTTGAAAATTTATTATCGTCTGCAAATATATTAGTAAAAGATACCAATGGCATAATCATTAACAAAGTTTTCACAAGTGATACATATTTCTTTTTCATAATTTTTATTATTTATCGTATTATATAATCATTACCTTATTCTTTTATAATGAACATTACAATAACTAAGAATTCTCTTTAATTGTACAAAATAGTGGAATATAAATTTGTAAAGAACATACATCTCCCATTTCCATTATACTCTTAAATTGTAGAAATTAATTTCAAGGGTAAATTTATCTTGCCTTAACTTTTATTTTATTAACAAGTTCATTTGTACAATAAAGCAAATCATTTAAAGCCTCTTCTTTATTATCTTTTAGTATAACAATTTCTCCAGGTCCAAAATGACAATTTTTTATTTCAATTGGTATTGGATAATCAATGATATAAGCAAGAAACTCCAACAAATTCGGATAGGTATTGTTATCTTTATAGGTAAAACCGATTCTTCCATTACTCATTACAGCCTCTTCTGTTATTGGAAATTCAAAATTATTGGTATTAGATATCAAATTAACTATTTTCTGTTCAATTTGCAAATCTTTTGATTTTTTCCACATTTCAGAATACTTTTCTAATGTATCAAAGTCCATTTATTATATTAAATAAACTATTTTATTAAATTTCTGTTTCTATATAAAAATTTTTTATATGTTTAGTTTTGAAATACTTAATCATAAAGTATTCGTATGTAAAAGGTCATTTAATTTAGACATATTCTATTTTTTTGTATTTACAACTAACTGAATTATTTTCTAACAAACTATAATTTTTGAGGTTCGAACAAATTTTAATTGATGTTTTTTATAGTAATACATTCTATTTTTATTAGATGATATTATCATTATTATGATTATCTATAAAAAGAAATGGCATAAATCGCACAATTCATTAGAATTAAACTTTTCCACAATATAGTGTTTAAAGCCAATAGAAATGATAAGTACCACTTTTTAAATTAAAATTGCAAAGAAGAAAGCTCGACTTATGTATTTTCAACTTTATCTTAATTCAAAGATATAACCGATAAGGGTCTTTTGCAATTTTAGTTAAAATATAAATAATTATAGATCTATTCTATATAATGACAATCATAGGCGATTTATTTAGATGGTTTCATAGCAAAATAAGCAATAAACCCACAAACTTTTCTTGGGTAATTGATAATAAACTTGCAGGTAGCGGAACTCCTATGACTTCTCAACAAATCAAATGGTTAATAAAAAACAATATTCAGTCAATTATTACTTTGAGAGAATTTCCAATACCTAATGAATGGATTATAAATAATGGAAAATTTTCTATAAAAAAAGATGATTATAAATATGTATATGTAAAAGATTATGGAGTTCCCACATTAGCCGCACTGAATGATATTGTAGATTATATGAATAGTAAAATTACAAAAGAGAACAAACCATTAGTAGTGCATTGTGCCGCAGGAAAAGGCAGAACAGGTACAATTCTAGCAGCATATCTTATGAAAAAAGATAAAATTTCTGCCAATGATGCAATAAAAAAAATTCGAACCATGCGACCTGGTTCAATTCAGTCTAAGGTTCAAGAAGAAATCTTACGTAACTATGAGAAATTTTTAAATTTTAAAGCCTGAAGATTAATAATAACAATTAAAAATTAGATTAAAAAAAATAATCGTTCCACTTTAAAAGACATTAAGGTCTGATCCTAATACGAAGGATTAAAGCATTTTATTACAGAAACGGAGTACTATCAAAATCTTTATTTATTAAGTAATTTCCTTGAAAATACTATGAATATAACCTTTAACATAAAAAAATTTGGTAATTTATCCTAGCGAAAGCTTCTTTTCAATTTCTTTGTATACATTTCGAATTGTAACTTCAGAAACTCCTGCTGCATCTGCAATTATTGCTTGTGTAATAATGCGTTGTCGGATATTCTCATCACTTTTCGGAAGTGACAGATAAATAACAGCTCCTACAATTCCCATAGGCTCTTTGCCAGCACTTAATCCTGTTTCTTGAACTTTTTTCATAAGACGTAATGCTTCACGTATATTTTTTTCGTCTAGTTTTGCCTTTTTTCCTACTTTCTCTACATATCTAAAGAGGTTTATACGTGGGACTTGTTTTCCAAGATGCAAAACAATCTGTCGATAAACTCTAGAGGTTTCTCGATATTTCTCGTTGTTAACTGCAGATATTTCTCTTAAGGTCCTGGGAATTTCAAATTCCCTGCATGCGACATACAAGGATGCACCTAAAACAGTATTTACTTTTCTACCTCTAACTAAGCCAGCTTCCTGTATTTTTCTATAAATGTATGCCGTTTTTTCAATTACAGCATTTGATAAACCAAGTTTATCTTTTAAGGAATCTAATTGTCTAAATGCACGACCAAGATTTCGAGCAGATTTATTTATTTGAGATCGTCTATCTAAATTTTTCATTCTATTTAGACGTACCATCATCATAGAATTGATGACATTTCCACTAGCATCCCTGTTTGTGTTGCCTATTTTGGTTGTTAGTCCTTGATCATAAAGAGTTAGAGAAGATGGATTCCCATTTCTTGTATCACTTCCATTATCTTCTACTTTGTGCCATATTTTTTTAGTATCTTCTAAATCTCTTACCACAACTATACCGCATCTGTTACAAATAATCTCGCCAGATTCAACATCTGTGATCATTTTGGATTCACTAGGATCACACATTTCACATTGAATTACGGTTTGCATTTTTTGTTTGTATTTATTATAATATTAGACAAACAAATATATAAATATTATACCTAAAGTTATAAAATTTATGTAATTGAAAACGAATTTCGTATTAAGAATTATAGCAATTATGATCTAAATTAACAATTCACTACAAGGATATTTAGGATGGCATTAGGAAAATTAATACTAAAATTTTGAATCATCTAAAGCTTTTTGATTGATTAATTTTTAGTATTAATATATTTTAATTATAATGAAATATGCTAATTAACTTCTTTTATAACTATTGTGAAATTTAATGTGAATCAATATTTTAGTCCCCTCTGTCCCTCTCACTGAGGTGATTGTAAATTAAAATAATCAAATTTCGACCTAATTTTGAAAAGAGGATATGCATAATTATTCTAACTTATAGTTAATGATAGGAAAAGCATTATTAGATGCGCAAATGGAATTAGAACCGTTTAAAAATGATAACCATAATAGATCTGTACTTATAGAAAGAGATATTTTACAATGGATTTTAAATCAAAATATAAAAATTTTCGATCATTACCTTTTCCATTACCTATACCAATGACATAATGCAATTTGTAATAGCTCAAAGTGATGAATCTTTGGAAAAGATGTAACCCATTCCTCCTTCTAATACAACTAATAACCAAACTTTATTGGCCTATAATTTAGGATTAAATATTGTCATCATTATTATAATATTTTCCAAAAGTTGTATCAAAATATATTTATTAATTTTATTTTATAATTTTTGTTCTAAAAGATTAGAGAAAAATGAGTGAAATTTAATAAAATTTTTTTATGTAGACATTATTGTGTATCCAAAATTTCGGTACTAGTAGTTTATGAATCAATTTCTAAGGGCTTAGCATTTCATCTTTTTTTCTTTTGCATTTTTTTATAAAATTTGATATCTTCAATTTTCTTAACTTTGGAATTACTTAAACCAATATTTTTTCTCATCTTATTGGTAATGATAGTGTATAACCTATAGATTAGTAAGAGATTTGACTATTATTAAAGTAACATATCTATTATGGGCTGAAAGGGTTTTGAGCTTGAACATAGTTGGGTTCAATAACCTTGAATAAAATCTTTACTAGTTCATTCATTCACAAAGTAAAACCTAAGAATTTCAAATAAAAACAAAACGTAAAGAGAAATGATAAGGTAAAAGAAGAAGCATTGGCTCATGCATCTGTCCAATTACTTATTTTGTGTGAAAGGATACAATAGTTAGAAAGAAAACAAACAGTTTGAAAAGTCTATAGATTGAAATTTCTAGTCCACATTATGATTTGTTACGTTATGCTGGTTGATTTGATTATTCATATATCTATCTATAACAGATGTAATTTTATAGAGATAATATTGTTGTATATACCTTTTATAAGAAAGGTTTTATTAATATTCACTAATTCTTATTTCGCTATTTTGAATTTAAAAAATGAAAAGAACTTAAATACTAGTCATTTCGAGTGTTTATAATATGGTTTCAACAAAAACAAAAACAAAGAATATAATCTTTTTGGCTTTAGTCTCAGCGACATTTATTTTGAGTGTAGTATCCTATGATATACCACAACCACCACAAGCCTTCGCACAAGGTTTGTTTCAAACAGAACAATCAGCCGAAGATAATAACAACCAAACATCACCATTAACCACAGCAACATCAGCGGATGTTGAAGAAGCAGAAGAAGATCAAAAAATTATTCTAGGTGGTATTACTATTCCAATAAATTCTAATACAACACTATCACTAGAAATGCCAGATTCAAAAATAACAGTAGAACCAAACGAATAGTAATTTCCGTTCTATCATAATCTTCTTTTTCTCTTTTTGTATAGGTTTTGATTCTAATTCTTTATTTTGAAACT
>DASVFI010000100.1:0-2239 GCA_036380115.1 Nitrososphaeraceae archaeon
AATATCATATTTTGGTATAATATTTTTGGATAAGTAGGAATAAAAATAAATTATTACAGAGGTATCCATTATCAAGCAAGCAAACATTCAATATTGTGATTAAATGTTTCATTGAGGAAGTCATAATTATGAGATAAAATATTTTTTTAACTTATATAATATGTGTTGTATTTAATGATTTAAAATTTACTACTATAAGAAATATAATATTTATCTGTTGTATTAAAAATAATTTTAATAGCTTATACATATTATCGTCAATCTTCAATAATTACTTTATTCAGATAAGGCAAAGATGAAGAAGAAGAATACTTTATTTTAGAACATATGTCACTATTAAATCGAATATATCTAATTGATTATAATCTCTATACAAGGCTAAACCTGCTGGATCATAATGTAAAGTCCATTTGATAATAACGTATTCTTCAACAATTATTGGTTAATATAATTTCACTCTTCTAAGATCCCTATTCTAAATTCAATTACACCTTCAAATGTTTTTCATAATTTATCTAAAAAGTTTGAAAAAATATAATAATGATAACCAAATAATAAAATTTAATAAAAACAATTATTATCTGATAATATAAAAATTAGAGATATAGACCCATTTTTCATCATAATTCATATATTAATTTTAATAAGTTAGTTTTTATATGAACTAATGGTTAAATAATAACTAAATTTGAAAATTCGATCCAAGCTTATTGTTTGTTTTTTAGTAATATCTCTCATTCCATTGATTATTATCGGTACTTTTAATTATATTAGTGCCAAGCAAGTGCTCACCAAAGAGATATTGAATAAGCTTGAAAATATTGCTACGGTAGAGGAGATAAATATTAAAAATGTGGTCGAGGATACCCGCGAAAAAATAAAACTAATTTCTACTAGATTACAACTAAAAATTGACTTAGATAAATACAATAACAATATTGATAGGAAAGAATCTTTACTTTTTCTGAATAAAACAATAAATACCATAAAGTCAGCAATTAACAATTTTGAGGAGATCTCTCTATATGATTTAACTGGCACCGTAGTTGCTTCTACAAATAATTCTCTTGTAGGTAAAAATTATGCAAATGATAAATTTTTCATTCAAGGTAAAAGTCAAAATGAGTTATCTTTCCTTTTTAGAGATACGAATAATGAAATCAAATCACATTTAACTGGACCGCTAGTTCTTGATGGGAAATTAATAGGTGTAGCAACTGCTGTCTATAATTTAGAGAACTTATTGTCAATTTTTCAAACATATGTAGGATTAGGTAAAACTGGTGAATTGATTTTAGTAAAGAGGGATGATAACGGTGATGCTCTTTTTATTACGCCATCACGATTCAATTCTGGCGCATTTTTAAATTTAAAGGTTAGTAAAAATGAAACAAATACACCAGTAATTCAATCACTTTTAAAGGAAGAAAAAACATTTACAGATACAATAGATTATCGTGGAATACCAGTATTGGCTGTAACAAGATATCTAGAAGGTGTCGATTTGGGTTTAATCTCAAAGATAGATAAAGTAGAAGCTTTTGCTCCTCTGGAGAAGCTAGAATATTTGACTATTATAAGTGGAATTTTAGTATCTGTTTTGGTAATAATTGTATCTTTGATCATTGGTAAATCTATTTCAAATCCTATCCAAAAATTAAATAATGCATCAAAGGATATTAGTCAAGGAAAATTTGATAATCCGATTAGAATTACCAAAGGTAGTGATGAGATCAAAGAACTATCTAAACAATTAGATAAAATGAGACAAAATATACATTATATAAACAATCATCTAAATGAAGTTGTAAATGAAAGAACACAAAAACTTGAAAAAACAATTGCAGAATTAAAAGAAAAAGAAGAAGTAGTGGAAACAATAAATAAACAACTAGTTTCAGCAAATAATGAGTTAAACATACATGATAATATGCAAAAAGAATTTATCAATGTAGCAGCTCATGAACTTAGAACTCCCATTATGCCTATCCTAGGCCTTAGCGAATTGCTTTACAATAAAGTTGTAAAAGGAAATAATTTAAAACAAGAAACTCTTAAAGAACATCTTCAAATCATAGTGAGAAATTCTTATAGATTACATAAACTTGTTGAAGCTGTATTAGATGTTACAAAGCTTGAAAGTCGAATCTTTAAACTAAATACAGAATTAGTTGAATTGAATGAGGTTATAGCAAATGTTGTAATCGATTTTGAGAATCTTATAAAGAATAAAAAATAT
>DASVFI010000101.1:0-5755 GCA_036380115.1 Nitrososphaeraceae archaeon
TTATTATTATTATTATTATTGTTATTATTTGAATTGCTACCACCGCGTACACAATCTATACACCAAATTTCAGGCTTTGGTATTCCATCAATATTTCTCCTTACTTCTATCCAAACAGATAGATCCGAACCACAATTTTTGCATGTTCCATCGTAAGTTGAAGTTGCCATTTCTTTTAATAATATTGGTAATAATAATTTATAAAATTGTTTAAAATTCTTTCTATTTGTTAACTTTTAGAATCTCCTATAATCTTAGCCTCTTTTTTCAAATCTTTTACGGTTTTATAAGAAACAGTCAAGAATTTTTATTTTGAATTAGTAGACAAAACAGGTTCTAAATTCCCTAAAATTGGAAAGGCTGGCAGAGCAGACTACATATTTACGTGCAAACATTGCAAAATTCAAATCGAACTAATGCATTTTCATCAAAATTTAAAATATCGATTAGCGTCACATTTAACAAGATATTGCAATCCTTCATCTCCAACAAGTTCTGAACAAAACAAGAAGAAGAGAAATGAGTTTACAATTAATATAAATATATATTATAAAATGAGTATAACAAAAAATGACTAGAAGAGATAGAGATTATTATTTTGATATGGCAATAAATTACGTAATAGAATATATTAAAAAGAAGGATGGAATTGAATGGACTGGCCAAGACAGACCAAGATACATGCATATTCTAAAAAATGACAAAAAATTTCATGTTTTTGCTTGTTTCAGATATGGGCTTATAATTGATTATGACAGTAATACTGATGAATTAGAAATTAACGAGGTAAAAAATGCTGATGGTCGTAGATTTACTAAGGATGAACTCGTTTTTCTAAAATCTAGTGTTGATAGACTTGGTAGTTTAAAAGAATTTCTTAAGGCCTATAAAGAATTCAAATCCCAACATGGAAACATAAAAAATACCAGAGAATTAAACAAAGAATTTAGAAAAGAATTTGGTATTCCTGCCGTAATGCCTATTCCTAGCGACTTGAATAATTTGATCAATAGTACATGATATAATCAGTATGAGTTCTAATAATACTAATACTATTAATCTATCATGGAGATTGCAAGCATTTTTCTAATACTAAACAGACCAATAAGAGGCCAGAATTTACCTCAAGTTTAGTCTATCTAAATATTAGTGTGCAGATGAAGAAATCTTTCATGAATACAGCCGTCCCTCCAAGAGCCGGAATGCGTGAATGGATGGGACTTGCCGTCCTAGCCCTTGCTTGCATACTCTATTCAATGGACCTGACAGTGTTGCATCTAGCAATTCCCCATATTAGCGCCGACCTCCAGCCCTCTAGCGTCCAATTACTCTGGATAATAGACATCTACGGTTTCTTTGTAGCAGGATCGCTGATCACACTAGGAAATCTAGGTGACAGGATTGGTCGGCGCCGCCTGCTCTTAATAGGTGCCATTACTTTTGCCCTTACGTCGGTGTTAGCTGCTTTTTCGACAAATGCTGAGATGCTCATCGTTTCGAGGGCTCTGCTCGGAGTCTCCGGAGCAACAATAGCACCTTCAACTCTATCTCTCATTCGCAACATGTTCCACGACTCAAACCAGCGTACGGCCGCTATAGGTATCTGGATATCCAGTTTCTCGGCAGGAGCAGCGATCGGCCCTCTCGTAGGAGGGATACTTATTCAATATTTCTGGTGGGGTTCTGTCTTTTTGTTAGCTGTCCCTGTGATGGGGTTGCTCTTGGTATTGGGACCAAAACTCCTCCCTGAATTCAAAGATCCCACGGCAGGCAGACTAGATATTATCAGCGCAGCGCTTTCCCTTGCAACTATTTTGTTCGTAATTTATGGCATAAAACATATAGCCCAGGATGGGTGGCACCTACAATCGATCATATTTGTCGGAGCCGGAGTGGCATTAGGCGTAGTTTTCTTGCAGAGACAGAGGAAACTGGAATATCCACTGATCGATCTTCGACTGTTTCGTCGACATACATTCAACACTGCACTGGTCACTTTGTTGCTTGGAGTCTTTGTCACTTTCGGGGTATTTTTGTTTCTCTCGCAGTATCTGCAGCTCATTCTAGGCTTGTCACCACTTGAAGCTGGGATGTGGATGCTTCCATGGGCTCTCGCGTTTGTGGTTGGATCCACTTTGACTCCAAAAATTGTGCGTAGGATCCAGCCGATATTAATCATTGCTGGCGGTCTGGCAGTTACGGCAGTTGGATTCGGACTGCTTATCCATATTGACGAATCGACATCATTCCTTTATCTATCTACGGGATTGGTCATCTCATCTTTAGGCATTGCTCCTGTGTTCACACTGACAACCGACCTAGTTGTAGGATCTGCTCCGCCAGAGCGCGCTGGTGCGGCATCGGCAATTTCGGAAACGACTGGAGAACTTGGAGGAGCACTTGGCATAGCGGTCTTAGGCAGCATAGGTACATCCATCTATCGCACGGAATTGGCCAGGGCCATCCCCGCCGGCATACCGCCTGACGCTCAACAAGCTGCCATCGAAAGTTTGGGGGGTGCCAAAAGTCTAGTAGAGTATCTTCCCAACGGTTTAGGCTCTGTGCTTTTTGACCTCGCCCTAGGTTCCTTCATACAGGGTTTGCAATTTACAGTGATCATTAGCGCCGCAGTCGCCGCAGTTACTGCCGTATTAGTCTTTGTCAAATTGCGAAACGTGCGATTGGATTCTGAGCAAAATTAGAAATGTAGTCTTGAGAATAATGGCATACTTTCCTGCCTCGTTGCAGGAGGAGGAGACCGTCATCGGTGCACTAAATGTATCATGTTTTGCAAAGACATTTTATCTAACTAAAATTACTTTGGTTATACAAATTGATTTTAAACTAAAAAATTATTTTTCAAATATTTTTACATTCTATTAGTAATATACAGCTATTTTTTAGCAGTTGATTCATTCATCATGTATTTATCCTATAATTGAGTTCAACAAGATCTCCTTCATATCGTTTGGTCTTAATCAATGTAAGCTCCATATACTTACCAATAATGTCAAACACTCGTTTTCCACTGCCTAGAAGAGTTGGAGTAATGCCAATGCTTATTTCATCTATCAAATCCAATGGCAGATACTGTTGTGCAATATTTGCTCCACCAAGATCCATACATTTTTATCTTCTTCTTTTGATTTTGCCTGTCTATAATCTGATTCTATATCTTTGGTCACAAAAATGAAATCTGCATCTTTATTTATTGATACGGGTTGATCATGAGAAACTACGAATATTGGCACCGCATAATTATAGACTATTATTTTTGCACCACTATCGGTATTATACTAATTAAGTATTAAATCAAAATTTCATCTTGATTTCTTGATTATGGCATTAATTGGTTAACGTTATTATTATTAATTTGTCCTATTTAATTTATTACTATATTCAATAGTTGTTGTTGGTGGTGGTGATGATTGCATATTATTTTTTGTATAATGTGTGCATTTTAATATATCACTATAAAGTTCATTGTGTTGATTTGCAACTGTATCCCATGTTAAATTTAATCTAAATTTGTTTACTTTTTTTGAATAAAAATGATAATTATTTTCCATTTCATGTAATGCATTTGCAAATTCACAAGGTTCTCTTTTTACAGTTATTCCTAAGTCTTTCATGGCAAATTCTTTAAAGAAGTGTAAATCTGTTGCAATAAATGGAAGTCCATGTGCGAAGGCGTCGAACATGACTCCTGAGCCAGAACTTACTTTGTAAGGTAATAGAATAACATCTGATGCATAAAACAAAAGCGAAAGATCCTTCTCACTTAGGAAATCTCTTTGTATATCTATAATTTTTGTCGTATTATTTGACTTGTTTTTAGTTATTATTTCTGGCTTATAGTTCTCAATGTTGTAGTGATTTTTAGATGAATTAATTACTATTAGCCAATTTGCAGGTACGTTAATTTTTGTTAGAATATCCCATCCTTTGGTACCAGTTCTAAAACCTATCGCTAGTGCTATCCTTTTTGTTTTATTAACAGGAAGACCAAATTTTGTTCTTGCTTCTTCTTTTTTTATTTCTGACAAAGGCGGTATAATAGATTGTGCACCATGATAAATTATACGATTTTTAATATTGGAATTAAATTTTTTATTATCATAAGTGTGTTGAGGATTATGCTTTTTTTCATTAACCAAATTTTGGAGGTATTTTGAAAAAACTATTCCACACTTGCTTTTAGATAATTTGTCATTATTTAAATTATGGAATGATTTATAGTTTATCAGGAATTTCCAATATTGGAATAAGTAGTTCTTTTTGGATTTTAATTGATTTAGTAATCCACTTGTAGTTTTTAATGGTTCAATTAGACTCATCCACTGTTTAAAAGTATATGCAGAATGAAATGTTGTAATAATAGGAGTTTCACAAATATCATAAAAAGTGTCAATAGTGGTACAAGTATTTCTTGGATTTACTAAATCCAATTTCAATCCATATAATCCATGCTCAAATTGAATATGAACAACATCTGGTTTTACTTTGTATACTATTTCTAATAATATCTCTGAATTGTTTTTGTTGAAAGGGTACAATCCAAAAAAATCTCCATCACCATTTTTATTACATACCACATAAACAGTATTTCCTAATTTACGTAATGCTCTAGTTAAATTGAGAGTATATCTTCCAACTCCACCTAACATTGGTGGATATTCTGTAGATACCATTAGTATTGTCAGATTATTTTTGTTGTCGTTGTTATTGTTATTTTTATCTTGTAATTGTGGAATAGAGGAAATAGATAGATTATGCTGGCAGTTATTATTATTATGATTATTATTGTAATCGTCTTTATCATTATTTTCATTATTGTTAATACTATTGTAACACAAATTGCTTACCAATTTTAGAATCCCTTTGTTTCTAATCAAAACAATATATAAAAACATAATTATTTATTTAAAGTTCAACAATGAATTTTATTAATATGAGTATGACTAAATTGTTCTATTAACTTATACAATAATATTTATTTAGCAATTAATGATGGAACAGGTTTAAGTGACAGACTTAACTATGAAGGTGTGGAACAATCTGGAAATCAAACTATGGAGAGTGCAGCTCAATCAGCAAATCCGACATGTGAAGAAGTTCAAGGAAATGTTAGTGGGATAGGTTCTCAAGTAACTAAGGAGTAAAAAATCTAGCTGGAAATATTGGTGAAAACTTACAAGATTTAGAAAAATAATTCTACTTTATTTAATTTGATTCATTTTTATTCTTGTTGTTTTTCACTTTTTAATGATTAATAACATAATTAGCTTATCGACATTCGAATTTCAATTAATTTCGCATAATTTAAAATAAGGTTCTAATAATAAAAGCTAAATACAAGGTAATAGTTTCTCTACATTATACTCTTATTTTAGAACCTCTATCAGTATTACTCCCAACTAACTCTACTTAATTCCGCTATTATTGCTGTAATTATAAATATATTTCCTTCAATTATACAAATAAATCAGTAGATTATACATAAACAAATATGACTATCCGCTAGTCATGAATACATAGGCTTATATACTATAGTAATGTATATATATACATGTCAACAAAAGAAGTAAAAATAAACGAAAATAAAACAGATTTTAATGAAAGAAATACAACTAAATTTAATAAAGACAATAATAATTTCTATGAAAGAATAAATAACAACTTAAATCAACAACAAGATGCAATGAATAAGACACTAGACAACACCTTACATAATGTAAAAAGAAGTACTGATGAA
>DASVFI010000102.1:0-6856 GCA_036380115.1 Nitrososphaeraceae archaeon
AGTCTATGATTAGTTACATAATGCGTACCTTTATCGTGTATAGATGGTGCCATTCCAGTTTTTCTAATTATATATTCTCTTTTCTTTTCTTCGTCTGTTCCTTCCTTTGTAAACATTTCAACCATATAAAAGGGTGCGTTATCAGTATTTTTCTGCTGTTGTTGCCTAGATAATAAATCATTAATTAAGATTGGATCGACTTTTGGTAAATATGTCTGATATAATGTCTGCAACCCCTGATAAAACTTGCTTATTTCATTTAAAGCAGACATAAAAATACTATTATGATAATAGTATATGAGCATTTCTAAAATTTTAATTTGATCCAGATTGTAATATTTGGATTAAGGTTACTGATAAAATATAACTAAAATCTAAATGAGCATTTATAATAAAAAAAGGAATATATAAAAATAGTTTATGTGTTATTTTTAATTTAAAAACAAGCCTTCTAGCAATTGAAGAGAATATACTTTTATAATATAATTATAAGATGATGTAAATATACAATGAAAAAATTAGAAATTATAATTCCTCATGAACGATTAGAAAATGCTAATGATGTTTTAGAGAAATTTGGTGTAGGTGGAATGTCTTTCTATCATATCAATGGAAGAGGTAAAACTAAATGGAAACCAGTCCCAGTTGGAAGAGGAGTAATTATGCATACACCAAAATATGGAAGTAGAACAAAAATAGAAGTTATTGTTGATGATACTTTGTATAATGATATAATTAATGAACTTCTAAAACAATTAACTAGAGGCTCCGTATCTGATGGCAAAATATTTGTTTATGATGTTTATCAAGCTTATGATATTGGTAGTAGCAAGAAAAATGAATTTGCTATATAACAAAATTATAAATCAATCATTGAATCACCTTGTTTACTTTTTGCTTAATTCTTTTGGTCATTAACATTATATAAAATTCTAACAAGAATTTTAAATGACTATATAATATTTTATAATGGCAATGGAGACAGGAATAGGCCAGATTGTCTATGGAAATGCAGTTATAATGATCATTGCTCCTTTAATGGCATTTATCTCATTTAAAGTAAAATAACCATTAGTAATTTGTTAGATTATTGAAGGCATAATCATAGGTTTCATTACTCTTAAATTATTAATTTTTTTTACTGTATCTAAGAAGTCTTATCTATTAAAAGGAATCAACATTCTAAGTTCGATAAGATCCTTTATTGAGAGAAAGAATGAAAAATCTAGTGTGATCTATTTCAATATTGGTGAATATCAATAATTTTGAATGATCATGATGTTCTTCTATTCGTAAATGAAATAACATTTAAACTTTTTTTACTAATTCATAGTAGTGCTACAAAATAATAACAGTAAGAATACAAAAATAAAAGATAAAATATATTTGTCTTTAATATTGTCGTCTATATTTTTAATTTTATTTGCAAATACAGGAACAGAACATATTTTAGTAAAAATATATTCTCAACAAGATGAAGAAAATGAAACTAATGACGGAAAGTTTGCTAACATTGTATTAACTGGTTCTAATAATTTAACAAATCCGACTTTGAATATGTCATCTAATGTACATACGCAAATTATGGTTAAGGGTTTAGCAGATGATCCCGAAGAACATGAATTAATAATAAAAGAACTTGCTTCTGATGGTAATAGTGAAGAAATAATAGCAAGTAATGAAATAGAAGGAGAATCTACAGATACAATTATTTTTAATCCATCAGCGGAATATAAAAACTTGGAATATTATTGTGAATATCATCCAGATACCATGCGTGGTGTGATACATATAGTTAGTTAATCAAGCAAATACAATCATTTCATTTTTCTTTATTTTTCGTATACCATTTGTTTATTTGTTTATTACAAAGGCTATTGTAGTCTTTTTATAGGAAAACAAGATTGGACAAGTAATAGTTTATTTCCTTTTATTATGATGTATTTCTATATCTCATTATAATAATCAAGAGGTCATCCAAAGATATATGATTGATAATTTTGAATTTATTTAAGTTGATTGACAGTAATAATAGTCATGGGTTTAAATACTTACTAACATAGTTAAAGTATATATCATATTCTCATAATGTGGTATTATTTAAAGAAAAAGTTTGATATTTCCATTATGATAGTTATAATCTTTACAATTTATCTCCAACTATTATATAACTTATTTCTTACACAAGGTCATGTCCATACCAACCATCGATTTAATGAATCAGAAATTTATTTTGGAATTAAATGCTGCTCTTGCCATGGAAAATGCAGGAGTAGAAAGATTGCAGACAAGAATTACAGAAGCAAGCCTTCCAGAAGCTAAGCAACGATTAGAATATCATTTACAAGAAAGTTTACAACATCAAAAAATATTAGAGCATCTTATCTCTACTATAGGTGGCCAGCCAACACAAGAAAAATTAGGATTACCATTACCTTCCTATCCAACAGCTATGAAGGAGATGATGGATAAAACCATGACCAAACAAGAATATGAGCTAAAGAGGACTGAAGAAGACATGATT
The DNA here is from genome assembly GCA_036380115.1 of Nitrososphaeraceae archaeon. GTDB lineage: Archaea > Thermoproteota > Nitrososphaeria > Nitrososphaerales > Nitrososphaeraceae > TH1177. The sequence continues at coordinate 2,525 of DASVFI010000102.1, forward strand.
GTAGAAAATGCAGAAGTATGTGTTTATCTTATGCTGATACAAAAATGCCAGATGGCAGGAGGTAAATATCTAGATGCCATAGCTCCATTATCTAAAAATATGCAAGATGAACAGGAGCAAGCGGATTGGATAAAGACTCATTCACCTGGAATGCTTACTCAATTATGGCCAAAGATACAATCTGCAGTTGCTACTAATGCTCCTCCTTTCTCATTATAATTACGGTCATGAAAGCATTAGTATATCATGGACCATATGATGTCCGTATAGACGATAAACCTCATCCTACGTTACAACATCCAGAAGATGCAATATTGCGTATAACGTCAACTGCTATATGTGGATCTGACCTCCATCTTTATCATGGAACTATTCCAGGAATGCAACCAGGGCAAACATTAGGACATGAATTTATGGGATTAATAGAAGAAATAGGTCCAGAGGTACAGGATGTTCAAGTAGGCGATAGGGTAGTAGTACCATTTAATGTTAGTTGTGGACGGTGCAGATATTGTAATAATCATATGTGGTCTCAATGTGATAGAGCTAATCCCAAAACAAGAGATATTGGAGCAGCTTATGGTTATACTCAATTATTAGGAGGATATGATGGAGGTCAAGCAGAATATGTACGTATACCATTTGCAAATGCTGGAGCATCATTAAAGGTTCCTGATAATATCAAGACTGATGAACAAGTATTATTTTTGAGCGATATTCTTCCTACGGGTTACTTTGCAGCAGATATTGCTAATGTTCAGCCAGGAGATGATGTTGCAGTATTTGGAGCAGGACCTGTTGGCTTCTTTGCAGTTATGAGTTGCTTTTTAAGAGGAGCTGCCAGAGTCTTCTCAATTGATCATTGGCCTATGCGTTTAGATAGGACAAAAAATCTAGGAGCCGAAATAATCAACTTTGATAATGAAGATCCAGTTGATATAATAAAAAAAGAAACTAATGGAAAAGGAGCCATCTGTATAGATGCTGTTGGATTCGAAGCTGTAGGACATTTGGCAGGTAACGGTGGTCACATTCATAATATTACAGCTAACGGCAGTAATAATGATGAGAATGGTGGTGGTGGAAAAAAAAGTAATAATAATCCACATCATGATCATTCTACAGTCTCTAATCCACAGTATAACCCAGTTAATCCATTACAAGTCATTACGTGGATGGCACAAGTTGCAAAAAAATATTCAACTATATCAATACCTGGAGTATATGGATCTGGTTATGACCAATTCCCTCTAGGATTGTTATTTAACCGTAATATTCAAATTCACATGGGCCAATGTCCTGTAAAAAAATACAATGAACAATTGCTCCATCTTGTTGAAACAGGACGCATAGATCCAACCAAGGTAATAAGCCATACAATGAAGCTTGATGATGCACCAAAAGGATATGAAGGGTTTGATAAGAAAGAAGAGATAATGAAAATTGTACTTAAACCATGAAAATAACCTAATAACATAAGAATTACTGATTGTATAATATGAGATATAGATAGAAATATAATAAAAAATATGCAAGAATAACAAGTCCTCTCTATTTATTTTGTTTTATGTTTCTCTTCTTCTCTAAATAAGAGAAAAGATAAAGAGACATTTTTCATCAAAATAATATAATATTTCCATGTGATCTTAATAGAACACCTACCGGTTCTTTTAATTTAATATTTATTAAGAATATTTTTAGTTATTCTTTTTTCTATTACCAATTAAATCTTTTTGTATTAACATAAATATCGTCTGATAAAATGAGATCCCCAATTTTCTTGATTGAAAGTCAATATTCCTTATAGCAGATAATAAGGCTGATCATCCGCTGATGATAAAATATATTCATCTATAAATTTTTTTTAATTTATTTAAAGGTTGGAATTTCACTAATATAATCAAATAAAAAAAGAAGTTAATAAATGGTATATGTTTTCATATATTATCATTTAATATCTACTGTTACCTACTATTTTTATCTAATTTCATTACATTTGAACAACTCTATTGATAAAAATTTTTTTTAAATTTTCTATCTAGATCATTTAAGTTGTCTTTTAATTTCTCTATATTATAAAATGTTATTTTCTAGAAAACTTAATCTAAAGAAAGAACTAGAAAATATTTAAATAAAATACTGCTGATTATATAGTTAAAGTTGAACAACTTAAAAACAGTTGTAGGAATAACTATAGTTTCACTTCTCTTAGCAAATTCATTCTTTTTCCAAACACAAAATGCCTACGAAGTGGATATTTATGGACAAGGATATGATATTGTAGAGATAAAGGATTCAAAAGAAGCTACAGAGGAGGAAGAAGAGGCAATGGAAGAAGCAGATGATGAGGGTGATTAACTGCTGTTGCTGCTATTAAATAAGTTTTAATTTAACCATTTTCATTTGTTCTATACCACTATAAAATATAAATCAACACTCATTTACGATAATATCCTAAACAATTATTCCTCAAGTTTACTATACTAATCTTCTTTTTTTATTTCTCTTCTTTTTTAATCAAAAATTAAGTTTCTAATAATAAAAGTTAAATACAAGGTACTGGTAGTATCTTTAAAGTAGACTCTTATTTTAGAACCACTATCAGTATTACTCCCGACGAACTTGGAATGCTTCTTAATCTTTTTATTATTTAAAATTTATTATATAAAAATACTAAATTACTTAAAGGAAAGCAACATATTAGAAAATTTCTATCTAACGTTATTTAATTATCTAAATATATTATCAAGAGGGTCTGTTTGGAGTTCTTTGAACTGTAAAACCAACCTCGAGGACATGTATAGTAATACATGAGCCTCAACGAACCTCTTGTTATGTTACTTTAATAGCCAAACTATTTCCCTAATATTTTAAGAAAAATTAATTACTACTTATAGTAGTATAATATGCAATATATGAGAAAATATTGTGTACAACTTTATTTAACTATATTGCATTTAAGAAAGTATATGAAATATAGAAGTAGAACAGAAATAGTATCAATGATACTAGAAACAGCTAATGGAGGAGCAACCAAGACAAAAATTATGTATAGTGCTTTTCTAAGTTACAATCAGTTAAAAGAATACCTTTCTGTCTTGATTGAAAACAATCTCTTGGAATATCTTGAAGGAACTAGAACATTCAAGACTACAGAAAAAGGACTAAACGTTCTCAAAATGCATAGGGAAATGGCAGAATTATTACTTACTACAATAAAAAACAATTAACTATTTATATTTTTTTTATCTGATAAACAGAATAATTCTCTTTTGAATAATATATATTATAATAATTATATAGAACAAAATACTTAGTTAGATTATGATGTTCTCGACTCTGGCTAAAAAAACTTCAATTAAAAATGCATTAAAATGGGTTTTGGGAGGATTCAGTCTATTTTTTATTGCTATGTTATTTTTCATGTTAGTTCATGATACTCTAACAGGTGCATCTTCACAAACAGGAGAATATTGTGCAAAATATGGGTTTCTAGCATCACCTGATTGTTGGTAATCTAAATGGGTGTTAGAGGCTACAATAACACCCATGAACCAAAGTGTGACAAACTATTGCCTATAGTAGCAAGAATAGTAAAATCAAGTAGAATAAAAGATTGTTGATATTTGGGAGTTATAGAATTATTTTAAATATATAAAAGGCTAAAACCTTAAATTTATCTATTGACAATATAAACACTAAATAAAGAATACCGAAAAAAAGGTATGGGTATGGATTGGTACTTTGCTCCTCATTGACATCAATCCATAATCTTCTATATTACTATAACATTAGACTCTTAATAATTGTAAGAAACCCTATGAATGGAAAGAAAGAACCTATGGTTATGAGACAGAAGAAGATGATTAATGAGAGGAGGTGAGAAAATGAAAACAATAGGTGGAATATTATTTCTTATTGCATTGATTATGTTGATACCAGCAGCAACAACAACAGCATCAGCAGCACGTACTACTTCTAGTGATGAGGAATATTGTTATTCTGATGGTAACGATTGGACTGACTTCGACGGTGATGGCCAATTCACAGAATGTGATGTAGATATGATGTGTGATGAGAATTATGTAGATGAAGATGAAAAGGATGAAAAAGCATGTAAGGCAATGTATGAAGAAATAGAAGAGGTATATGGCTATGAAACCAAAGAGAATGAACATGAGAATGAAGATGATAGAGAATAGAATGAAGTTAGTTGAAATAACATTACTTGTATTGACAATAATGATACCAACAACAATTTATGCTAGCGATGATGATTATGATGAAGATGAAGAAGATTTTAATAATTTTCTAAATTATTTTTATATTATT
>DASVFI010000103.1:0-9972 GCA_036380115.1 Nitrososphaeraceae archaeon
TATCTAGTATATATTTATGAGCTGGAGTTATACGATTAGCAATATTTTGTTTCCATGACGAATCTCTTCCAAAGGTAGTATATTTTACTATTCGATCATAGCTAGATGCATTTTGGTTAGAAAAAAACTTTTTTGCAATAGTCTGTGCATCAAGAATCAATTTAGTTCACTATTGTATTTCACTTAATAATATAAATATCCTATATCAAAGGTTCATTTTAAAATTATAGAATTTTTCCTTTATAGGTCGATATGAGAAGATGGTTTATAAAATAATGAATCAACAATCGAAAATCATTAGCAGATCTAAAGTATATTTGGCCATTATAAGACTCAACTTTTGAACAAAGATTATTATTTAATAATCGATATTTTCCAAAATGTTTGCTATTCGGCATATGAAAGTTGCAAAAACAATTGATAATTCTTTGAATTGGCTGGAGATTTGAGACTGTTATTTAAAAGATCATAATATGTTCTTAACTCAAACTAAAAGAATTTATAATTAAGAATTGTGAATATCATGGTAGAAGAATATTAAATTTTTATAAATATTAAAATCTAAATAATATATTATAAATTAAATATCATAGCAATTACATATGAAGATTCTAATTTTAATTCTTTTATTTGTATTAATAATAGCTACAAATAATATATCCATCGCATATACCCAAAACTTTAACAATGTCGATACTAACATTTTTGATAATTTATTTAAGAATGTAAAAGATAAATTTAGTAATATAACTAGGAATTTGGAATATACTATAGATATCAATGCCAATCAAATCTTTCCTAATGATACTATCAAAAACAGTGTATTAAATAAAAATCAGCAAGTAGAATATTTAATTCCTGTTCTAGAATATAATTTATTAGGTTTTGATATATTCGCAACAGATATAAAAGTAAAAACAGAATCGAAGAAGATTTATGAAAATAATAAAAATAAAACAAGAATAGAATTTCCAGTTATGCAAGCAAAGAATGTCAAGGTAAATAATCAAATATTTGATCTAAATTATGATAATGTTGATTTAAGTTCTACGTACACAATTTATGATTCAGAATTAGATAAATTTACTATTCATATTCCATTATATGTGGCTGCTCGATATTTGCCAAAGTGAATAGAGTAAAATATACATTATAATATAATCAATCAATGTTCCGTAGTATAGAATTTTAAATTTTATGGAATTATCATATGCATAAATCATCTATTAATACACTTTAAATTTTCATATAGTTAATAGATAGAGATTATAGATAACTAATAACGTAAAACTACAGTTTATTTTATAAACCTTTTTGAATTTATCTTTCAATTCTTGAAATTTAGTTTTATTTATATAAATTTTACAATTTTTTAAATATTTTTTAAAATATGAAATAGGCAAAAATTTAATTATCTTAAATTTAGATGTATTATAAGAATTGATTATAAATTGGATCAGAAAAAAGACATGGAAGCCAAAAGGAAAAATTTATAGTTTGAAATGTAATCAATGCAAGAAAGGATTTATTTCTAATTATCCAATGGAAGCCCCGATTTGTGGAAGTTGCTTACAGAAAATAAAATCGATTGATTTAACAGTCGATGTTGAAAAAAAATGTATCATATGCGGAAGAAAAGGAGCTATATATTCTTCCAATAAATGTAATGACTGTTACTTTAAATAATAAGTTATATTCTAACTTACTAGAATAGTCCTTATAAAATCACTTAAATAATTTAAGTTCATTTTAATTAACTCTTATTTTACTTATAGGTGTTGAAGTATATCTTCAGTATGTTGTTCATATTTTACCTCATCTGCTAATATGGTTTCTGCTAACCTACATGTAACAAAATCATTCACATTCGTTGCTTCTTTTACTAAAGTACTATAATTTTCCAAATCTTTTCCTTCAAATTCTACTGCTTTTTCAAGTGTCGATCTTAATGTCAAATGTTTTACCGGATCTAGTGAACCAATAGTACTATAATTTTTCCATTCTGCAGGATCGCTAGGCGCTTTGTCACCTAGTTCAGCAATTCTATCTGCTAATAATTCGGCATGTGTAGCTCACCTGTTGCTTGTGTCTTTAACTCATTAGCATAAGTAACGAGACCAATACCATCCATATTTATTCCAACATACCATAAATAATGGAATATTTGCATTTCATCACAATATGGTTTTTTTAAAAAAGATACAATCCCATCTATATTTTCACCTAACAGTCTTATTTCTGTTTTACCCATATATGCATAAATAGTATATTTAATAATTGTAACTAGAAAATTTTTATTCTTTGTTTATAGACTTTTAATTTTACAATAAAAAAATTGTATCAGATGTATAAATCATATTTAGAGAAGAGAAATACTGCTATAACCATCATAATACAAGCAGAAGATAATATACAATATTAAATCAAATCACAATCCTACAAATTGTAATAATAACAAAACTGATGCACCTATTCCAGCACTAGCAGGAATTGTAATAATCCAAGCATATACTATTTTCCTTCCAATACCCCATCGTACTGCCGAAAGTCTTCTTGTCGTTCCTACACCCATTATAGCTCCCGATATGGCATGTGTTGTACTAACAGGAATTCCTAACCAGGCCATGGCAGTTAATATTACGCCACCACCGGTCTCTGCACAAAATCCCTGATATGGTTTTAATTCAGTAATACGAAAAGCCATTGTTTTTACTATTCGCCATCCTCCCAGAAAAGTTCCAATAGCTATTGCTATAGCAGCTGAAAGAATTACCCACATTGGCACTTCAAAACTTTGTGCATCCAAAAATCCCCCAGCTATTAGTAAAGCTGTAATTACTCCCATAGTTTTTTGTCCATCATTTGCTCCATGCGTAAGAGAGAAAAAGGCAGCCGATGCTATCTGCAATTTACCAAAAACTCGGTTTACTTTCCCTGAATTGGATTTTCTCAAAAAATATATTAATAATATTCCAAATGCCAAAGCTACACTAAATCCAAGAACAGGAGAGACTACAAGAAATGCTAATACTTTTTGTATACCTCCAAAAACTAATGCTTCAAAACCACCGAAAATTAATGCAGAACCTATTAATCCCCCGATAAGTGCATGACTACTAGACGATGGTAAACCAAAATACCATGTAATTAAATCCCATACAATTGCTCCAATTAATCCAGCTAAGATAACTTCAGCAGTTGAAAAATTAGGTTGTATAATTCCCTTACCCACAGTTGCTGCAATAGCAGTACCGAAAACAAACGGACCAATAAAATTAGCTAAAGCTGCCATGCTTACTGCTTGAAGAGGTTTTAAAACTCTAGTTCCTACTACAGTTGCTATTGCATTAGCTGCATCATGAAAACCATTTACAAAATCAAAGAAGAGAGCTGTGATTATTCCTGCTATAATTAGTGAAACTGGTTCCACTTTAATGACATCCCGACAAAAAACTAATATTATCCATATTTAAGAACAATATCTTCAACTATATCTGCCACATCCATGCAACGATCTACAGAAGATTCTAAATTCTGATAAATTTCGTAATTCTTAAGTATGTATACAGCATCATTAATTTCAAATAATTCCGCTATAGCTTTTCTATATATATGATCAGCTTCACGTTCATATTTTTTAATTTTACGACAATGTTCTATTAAATCTCCATTTTTTTTTGGTGTATGTATTTTTATTAATGCATCATGTATTTCTCTTGAAGATAATTGTAAAAGATTAGCAAGTTCTAGCATATAGGACATTGGTTTTTTAATTTTAAATAGTATAAATCTATCAGCAGTACCGTCTACATAATCTAGAACTTGATCTATTGTACTAGTTAATCCTGATAAATCTTCTCTATCCAGCGGAGTAACAAATGTCTGTGATAAAGTTGTAAAGAATTCATGAGTAATATTATCCCCTTTAACTTCAAGTTCTTTTATCTTATCTTTATTTTCAGAAAGAGATTTTTCATAATCTGATAAGAGTTCTACGAGTAATGAAGTTGCTTCAACTAAAATAGATCCTTGTTTTTCTAAGGAGCCAAGTATTAATCTATCATTAACACGAGCCCATGTAAGCCAATTACTAGGCATATTCCCATATCACATTAACAAGTTAAAATCTAATATTTTATAAAGCATTAGATATTTTTTATCTTAACTTTTTTATGTTTAATTAATAGAAAATATATCATATTATTTTAGATATTAGATTATAGCTAGAGCTCTAATAGGAGATCCTGATGCCCTATGCAATTTGAGCGGAATTGCTATTAACTTAAAATTTTTTTTGTTTATTTGAGATAAATTACAGAGATTTTCTATTATTATTATATTATTTTTTAAAAGTATTTTATGAACAGAAAAATCTGAATCTATTCCTGAATCGATACTTGGACCATCAATTGCTACGGCATTAATTTTTTTACTAGACAAGTAATTAGCTGCCTCTAACGAGAGACCAGGATTTGTATATATATAATCATCAGACTTGTAATTATATTCCCATCCTGTTGAAAAAACAATAGAGTCATTTTTTTTAATATCTATACCACTGTTAACTATATCTTCTACTGAAATAAGCTGATTAGCCGATTTTAAAATTCTTAACAAATGAACATTCTCCATGAAAAATCTATTTACATCTAGATTATCTATAGACTCAGATTCTAGAATAAAATGAGAGGGAGCATCCATATGAGTTCCAGTATGCGTACTTAAAAAATTGCTTCGGAATCATAACCATCAACACTATATCTAGTCCACTTTAAAAAGTAAACATGCGGAGATCCAGGAAAAAGTTTGATATTTGAATTTATAGATTGAGTCAGATCAACAATCATAATATTTGCATGGTAATTCTTCCTTTTAATTATTTCACATTCATATCATCGAGCTAGAGCGTTTACAATATATTTTCTTTATCTCAATTCGTGTCCATAAAAATTTACAAATTAATATTAGACTAAAATATTACTTCTTTTATTCTTATACAAAACTTACCTCCATTAGAATATAATTCTGCAATAGCTTTAAATTCCGATCCCTTTTTTAAGAGGTTTCTCGGTCCCTCATAATCATAATAGTTTAGCAATGCATGCCATTTTTCATTTACTAGAACATATGCTTTGCCAGGTAAAATTTTTTCAACATAAAGATCATATTTTGTTCCTGTTGATTTATTTGGTAATCTATTTAAAGTTATTAATCTATTATTTTTTAATTTGACTAAATGTTGTTTTTCTAATTTCTTTAAGGCTTGTAATATAATATGAGTATCAAATGAAAATTTTTCATATAAATAGGATAAATCAAATGAATTTTTATTATCTCTTTCTTCTATTAAAATATCATAAATTTGTCTATATGCTCTCTCTATTAATGTACTCTCATTTTTTGTTATGAATACAGATTGAAACTTTGGAACTTTATCTATTATTTGACTCATATTTTTAATTTTTTCAACTACATTCTTATCACCAATTTCTGATTTTGATTCTTTTTTATTCAATTTTTTTTGTTCTGTATTATTTTTTAGGTTGTCCTCAAGATCTGCTAATTCTAATTCAGTTAGAGTATCATATGGCGGTGGAGCGATTCGTGGAATTGGTTTTAAAATCGTTTTCATTGAGTTAAAAATTGTTTTCATTTTTTCTATTCGTCTTCTATTTGCATATAATATACGCATGTCTACAGTATCTTTTGACGCTAGAATTATTACGTTTCCACTTGATTTTCTTCCAGTTCTACCTTTTCTCTGTATGTGTCTAATTTCACTAGATACTGGTTCATAAAATATAACTAAATTAACTTCAGGAATATCTAAACCTTCTTCTGCTATTGAAGTTGCAACAAGTACATTAAATTCTTTTTTTCTAAATGAATCTAAAATAATCGATTGCTCATTTTGATTCATTCCAATGTCATTATTTCTACTAGATTGACCTACAAATCTAAATGATTTAATTCCAGTTTTATTCAATTCATCTACAATATGTGTTGCAGTATCTCTATAGTGTGAAAATACTAAAATTTGAGAATTCAAGCTATCGTTTAATAATACATATAAGTTATTATTTGTAGAATTTATTAATTTTCCTTTTTTAAATAGGTCAATAAGATAAATAAGTTTAGGATGTTCAGTAATGTTTTCTAATAGTTTGAAAATTTCCTTCATTCGAGGATCTTTCAGAATTAAAGAATGCGCTTTTCCTTCGCTTGATTCCATTCTTTTTATGAAGGTTTTTAGAGAAAATGGTCCTTGGCTTTCTATTAGTTCTATACAGTACATCAAAGAAAGAGCAGCAGACTGATTCAATAGGGCTAAATATAAAGGTCCTTTTTCTTCATTTAAAGAAAATTTTAAATTTCTTTGTAGAATCTCCCCCAGTTCTAACAAATCTCTTTTAAATACATAATCTATACTATTTTTTTTTATTAATCCTCTAAACATTAACCATCGTAATTTTTCATGCAACATAGATTTGAATAACAAGATAATTTGTTTATATTTTTCAGGTAATTCTACAAATTCCCATTTTAATTCTATAGGATTTACATATGGTTTGACATCAAAATCTTCTTCATTTCGATATTCTATGTGTTCTATATATAGATTATTACAGATTTGTTGTATTCTATTTTTGTCTGAACCAGGACTTGCAGTCATAGCTAGAATTAGAGGATTTGATGATTGTTCCATATATTTTTTAGAAATAAGAGTATAAGCATAATCTTTTATAGCCCGATGAGCTTCGTCAAAAATTATCAATCCAAAATCTTTCAAGTTTAATCGAGACTCACTCAAATCATTTCTTATTACTTCAGGTGTAGCAAAAACTAGTTTTATTGTTTTATTATCCCATATTATTTTTCTCATTGAGGGAGAAACTTTGCCTGTTACCAATATTTTTTGATCATCTAATACTTTAAGAAATGAAGAAAATGATATCAAATGTTGTAATACTAATGGTCGAGTTGGTGCCATTATCAATATTCTACTATGTTTATAATTATACAAAATGTCAGCACAGATCAATGCAGAAATAACAGTTTTACCTAAAGATGTAGGTAAAATAATTAGTGAATTTTTACCTTTTGATGAATTAAAAATACTATTCTGATATAACCTAGACTCTATAGAATTATCTTTGATTAAAGGATGTGCTACAAATCGCTGCATGTTAGATCTACTTTCTTTTCCAATACTAAAGTGGGACATATGGCAAATATATTTATTGAAAAGTATATAGTGATAATTAATTTAATTCTTTTTGTTTCATTTTTTTTATATTCATTCTAATTGATATACAATATTATTAATATTCTTAGATAAATAAAAAAAATTTATTAAAATTATATAATAGTTACTAAAAATATAAAACACATTTCCTATTCTATTAGTTTTTAATCTAAGTAACAAAAGATCATGTAAGGTCTGTATATAAAAATAATATTATGATTATAAACTTTTTAAAGCCTGTTTTCGTCTAACACTAGTATTAATTTCACTAGTTCCTGAGGATACGATTTCTATAAGTTTTGCATTTTTAGAATTTGGCTTAATTCGTAGTAAACGTCCAAGTCTTTGAATAAATTCTCTTTTGCTTCCAGTTCCACTGACTATTATTCCTAATTCGGCATCAGGAACATCTACACCTTCATCTAAAACTTTTGAAGTTACTAAAGATCGGTATCTACCATCTCTAAAACCATTTAATGCATCTTCTCTCTCTTGTTTACTAGATTTATGAGTTATAAAAGGAATTAGAAATTTATTAGAAATTAAATAAACTAATTTATTGTGTTGTGTAAATATTATTGTTTTCCTATCAGGATTTTCACTAAGAATTTTACGTAATTCTTCAATTTTAGATTGACTATTTAATGCAATATCTAAGGCTTTATTCCTAGCCAACAATGCATTTCGAGCATATTGGTTTTTTCCTGAGATCATAATTAATTTTTGAAGTCCAATTTGACTGTATCTAATTCCTAGCTCATGTAAATAAGACAAATATTGATTATAATTTTTTTGATATTCTATTTCTTCCTCAGGTAATAACTTGACATATCTTTTTTCGACAGTAAAAGATGCAAGATGTTTATCTCGGGCTAACTCATTAACAGATGATTGATAGACTATACCACCAACTAATCTAGGAAAATCTAAATGTAGGCTATCTTCACGTTCATATGTAGCCGTCAAACCTAACCTATAGGGCGATGTAAATTGTTCTGCAATAGTTCGGTATCCTGGCGCAGCTAAATGATGTAATTCATCAAATATTACAAAAGCAAATTTGTTTCCTATAAATGATGATCGAATATAAGCTGAATCATATGTCGATACGGTAATACCAGTGATATTAAATATACCTCCGCCAATATTTCCGATTTCTACTTTTTGAAAATATTTAGATAAAAATTTTGTCCATTGTTCCATAAGATCTAACGTTGGGACTACAATCAGTGTAGAAGAATTTATTATTTCGATCAGTTTAATAGCTATTATAGTCTTTCCTGAACCTGTAGGTAAGATCATACATCCTTTCTTTCCTGCAGTAATCCAATTTTCAATTGCCTTTTTTTGATATGGTCGTAATGATAAGTTGATATTTTCAATTCTCAAAGTTGGGATAGGAATTAGTTCCATAACATTATCTTCATATTGAATGCCACTATTTTGTAAATATGTGATAATATCCTGATAATGTAATGCTAGTGCTCGCAATTGATTTGTTCTTGGGTCTATTACTGAATATGGAATTTGATTTATTCCAGAAATAACAATAGATCCTTTATCATAGTAAAGGATTACTTTAGTATTTATAGGCAATTAATATCTTAAACAGTTATATATCTTAAAAAGAATCGCATTTTACTCAATATCATTTATAATAATTAATATGTAGGTTGTTTTCTCCATGCAAAAATCATAAAAATAAATGGAATTAAGAGTATTGCAGTAGCAATAAGAACAGGTTGCATTACTACATTATCGACTGGGATTCCAACTGCATAAAAATAAGGAAATGGATATAACCCTGAAACAAAAAACCAGATTGCTACGATCATAAGAATAAACGGACCATTTCTTTTTAGAAATCCTGAAGGTTTTTTATTTGAAATTGCACATCTTTTGCACTTTCTTTCTGATTGAATTAGACATGAAGAACATACAGTCTGATTACAATAAGCACAAATTACATTCCCAAATCTTGATCCGCATATATAACATTGATTCAATAATAATAGTAAATATGATCATAAAAGACATATTTAATATTTATTAGTTGTTTATATTATCAATCCACAAAAAATGAAAGTTCGCAATAACTACTTGAATTTAGAAATAAAAAATAAATAAAAAATTTTGAAATTGTTTTTGTATTTTATGGGATAGATCTGCTGTATAATTTTCCTTCTAATGCTAGTTTGTACATTTCTGCAACGTACGGGTTCTTTGCTGGTGATTCAGCTCCAAGTTCAACTAAACGTGCATAGACTCTTACTACATATGCAAGAGCACCCATGAAAGCTACAACTACACCCATGTTAAACATCCAGTGGTTAGGTACTGAGAAGATTTCTTCTACGAACCAAAAGTGCCACATCTCGTTAACACCTATTGTGAACATTGTGGCTAGGTAACCAATAATGGTTATCTTTAATCCAGTATTCATAGAGTTGTTTGGTCCTCTTAGAATAGGAACTCTTCTGTCATACATTGCAACAAATCCCCAACCTAAGGGTAATGCAATGAAGTGACTGTATAACCACCAATGAGCTGGTGTAAATGCAGAATCACGTATAGCTGTTTGATGCAATGATCCATCGACAAAGTTGTCGACTTCTACTGATGCAGCAATAGAACCTAGCATAATTACCATTATGTAGATCTTTTTTAGTCTTTGAATTTCGACTTCTTTTGGTATTAATGCGGGCATCTGAGCCATATCGGTTACT
>DASVFI010000104.1:0-3019 GCA_036380115.1 Nitrososphaeraceae archaeon
GACACTAATGAACCTAACAAATAAAGTAAAAAACGGACATTGTAATAACATAGATCATGAACATGGCGATCAAAAACCACGTGAATGTTTCGATGGAAGAAAATTCCATTATTCCATTTACCAAAAATGCATTAAATCATTCTATGACTGTTTCGCAGTTATAGAAAAAGACTTGGACAATTATCGGTTCTAATTACCAAGGTTAAAGTAATGGTATTATCTATTTTGTTGCAATGTTATACGTATCTCATCATAACTATAAAAATAGTATTCATTAATTCTCATCATGATATTATATATAATATTAATACAAAATATGGGCCAAAAATATTGTGTCAAAAACAATTCACACACCTCTGAGCCCAAGGAATTTGTTAATTTAATTGATTAAGATTTCAGGCAACAATGATCATGAAATCCGAATTCTACATTGAAAGATGTTATAGGATTTTACTAAAAGAAAACAATGGAAAGATAATTACTTGAATACTCTAAGGAGAATGATGATAGCAAAGAATATCATACCTGTATACAAAATTATTTTTGTTTTGTTTCTTCTTTTACTACTACTATTCTTTTTTTGCCGTTTGATTGATCGTTACCCTTATTATTATTGGAAGTGAATGGTAATTAATTTATCGTTGTATGCTTACCTATTTCTTATGAATACTTTTAATATTCAATAGTTGCGATATTAGTATTACTAATTTCTTGTTGTTTTTCTTCTTCTATCTCTTATTCTTCTTTTAAAGGAACAAATTCAAAATCACATCTTAGACACTTTAATGGTCTAGTGTAAATGGATTTATTTTCCTTCAATTCTTCCGAGTAGTCAACATGATGTTGTTCTAGTTCAAGGAAGTCTTCACCTCCACATCTAGGACATTTAGGACTATTCATATTATATTAAACACATTCCTTGCTATTATTAGTATCATTTTCACTTTCATCATTATCTCTACTTCCTTCTTTATCCAGAGTAAAAATACCTATAAACTCTCCCTTGTAATTTTCGACCTAGAATCCGAAAATCAAGTAACTGATACTAAAGTTTTTTGCAAAAAATACTCAGATCTAATATACTCTATTTTGTGAAAAATTTATTCAATAAAAAAATTTATTATTTAATATATTGTATTTTATGCACACATTGTAATACACATTTCTGCATCAGGAGGACAAGGAGATTTACAATATGCACTTACTAATTCTGAAGTGAATGTTTTATCATTAACTACATCATTAGTTTTACTAGACTTCTTTTCTCCATAAATGGTATCAGATTCAAGAAATGTAGCACCTATTAGTGCATAGATTAAAGTAGTTATTAGGATATAAGAAGATGGAATTGCACTAAATGACCTTTTTTTCATATTTTTTCTCGATCTTATATGCCATTTATTTTATAAAAGAATTTAACTAAATGGTAGACAAATATTATATATTATAATTCTAGAAAATAAAATAGAATTAAATTCTGTTTATGGTAAATGATGTCATTTTTGGAATTGACGGGATCTGAAAATAATTAAATCATATCCAATTATTATTTAGTATATAAATTACAATTTGCTATGGAATTAAAAAGATTCATTATTGATTGAACATTAAAACCATTACTATTCAAATTCTGATGGTAAGTGCTTTTCTAGGATGAACTATCTTTAAAATGTAAATGAAAATATCCTTTAGCGTATAAGGTTTATACCTGCATAAAGAGGCTTTTTTTGTATAGTAGGAAAAAATAAAAATCACTAACAAACTTTAATATTCTTTTCTGTATATATAATAACATGTTCTGCAATATCTTTAGTAAATTTTTTGGTAAAAAAGAGAAAAAAATAGATAAAATAGAAGATAAAAATAAGCCACTAGAAAACGCATAATTATTTTTTTTGCCATATATTAGAATAACAAATTAAGTCTTTGTTAATTAACATAGTTAATCAAATAATAAATAATTTCTAGTGTAAAAAATTCTTACAACAGAAATCACGTATATAAACCCGCCATAGTCTACTAATATCTCTGTTAGGTTCCTATATCTGTTTATTTAGTAGGCTATGGTTTTTAATAATTTACGTAATTTAATATATTTTTGAATTGGACTAGTATTGTTAACAATAGTCTAATCTCTAGACTAGTTTCTATTAGTATAATCTAAATTTTTCATTTGCTTTCTATTTTTAAGATGAAAAGAATCTACTTTCTAGGTTAATGCACTTGTATTTTGTAACTGATCTATTTTCGCTTTTATCTGTGCAATTATAGGAGTTCCCAGAGATAACTCCTGCAACAACTTGGAATTTTCCTTTATTTAAAATCTAAAGTGCCTTAGTTCATTTTTGTTTCTAATTTGTTCTGGATTTAATCACTTTCTCCAATGACAAGGATGCTCAAAAAACTATTAAAGAATATGAATATTTACTGAACGAGAAACAATCAGAATCGAACAATTATATCAAGTACTTACTGCATGTGAACTTGCTAAAGTAGATAAGGTCCGAGTTATTGAGATTGTAAGAAATAAGAATAATTACAAAAAGTATGAATCTATCACAAATATACTAGATTAACTTATAAAAAATGTCTACGCATGAAATCTTGTTATTAAATGAATGAATTAGCAAACTTTTAATTTTACTATCTAAAATTTAATTTAATTAATGAATTTAAATAATCCAATAAAATCACCTGTTACTTTTCCAAATAAAAAAGGAATGTTGATAACATATTTCAATACTAATGAAGGATTAGAATTTATCGAGGCAGTTAGATTACATTTAGAGGAAGATACATTTGATTATTTTGGTGCTATAAAAGCAGGAGTAAATAAAGCAGTTGAAAATGAGAGTATAGTAGCATTAGTATATGCAATAACGAATGATTTGACTCCTCTTATGACTGCAATAATCCAATGTCTTGAGGCTCAAAATAGACTAAATCTAGCAAAAAAAAGAAGATTAATTGATTAATTAATTAATCTATTACTCTAGTGATATTTGTACACAAAAGAAAT
>DASVFI010000105.1:0-2220 GCA_036380115.1 Nitrososphaeraceae archaeon
ACTGATTTGTCAGACATAGGAAAATATTATTTAGTCTTCCTTATTAATTTAATTACGGATATCATTGATGCAATTAATAAGCTACAAATAGCAAAAATATGAAAATGTATGAATTTAATTTTTTATAATAACCTTATATAAAATAGATATTGGATTAATAGATCTATTGTCAATGATAATTTTTTTGTTGTTGTTGTAATATTATTATTATTAATAATATTTATAATGTTTAATGCAGATTGAACTGACATATCTATCAATCACACATTCTACATATCTTAAAAAGATAATTAAAATAAGAATATTAATAATATTTAATTTAATTTTTTGTTTAACTTTATTTTTTCTATAAAAGCTCTTAATTTTATGGGTTTGGTAATTATATATTCTATATTTAAAAATTTAAGAATCAAAGGATCTACATCTATGACATCGTAAGCAGTCATAAGTATAATTGGTATATCTTTATTCATTTTTCTTATCAATGATGCTAATTCTATTCCATTCATTCCAGGCATTCTGAAATCACTAATTACTAGATCATAACCATTATCATGAGTGTTTTTCATAAATTCTTCTAATGCTAACAATGGGCTTGTATAGGCCCTAACATACAATCCATTTTTTTCAAAGTATTTTTGAATCAAGCGTAAAAGATCGTCTTCATCCTCTACGAGTAAAATATTTACCAAACTATTACAAAATATTATGGATCATTTTCCAAATAAATGTTCAATTGGTTTTAAATAATTTTATTAAAAAATTAGTTGTACATAGTTGTTATATACAAACACCTAGGAATGTCTCTTCCTTGAATTACGTGAAACTCATTTTTCTTGACGATGAGATACTTGAACTGTTTCATCTGTTAGAATAGAGAATTTGGGAAAAATTGCGGGGTCGTTGTAAGTTGAATAATGATGACTTCAGTGTTCAATCAATGTTCCTTAATAGAATTTATATTTATTAGTAAAACAAGTCCATAACCTCTCTTTTGCTTCCTTCTTCTAATGGTTTTTTCACTAAATTTTTTTCTTAATCATTTCTAGGGTATTGCGGGATGATA
Source organism: Nitrososphaeraceae archaeon (assembly GCA_036380115.1). GTDB lineage: Archaea > Thermoproteota > Nitrososphaeria > Nitrososphaerales > Nitrososphaeraceae > TH1177. Next base: position 1,067 of record DASVFI010000105.1, read on the forward strand.
TATTTTATCAGCCATTCATGTTATATTGTAAAAGTCTAAATTTATTATAGCAGATAATAGAAAAATAATCAGAGATACTCAGTAATTGAATTATAATGGTCAAATGCTAGATATGTTTTGATATACTCTATCTTGTTCAAGGCTAGACATATTAGAATACAATGTTATGAAAATGATAGTATCATCAAGTAGTATTGAGTCAATATCCGTTTTTCTCAACATCTGGAATTATATTCAATACGAGGAAAGGATTAAAAACTGAATATACCACATTATTTACCTTTTTATTTAATGATTTAGTATTTTCTGAACTTATTGTAGATTTTATATCATGATCGACTTTCCAATAGTTATGATATTTTAATTTAATATTGTTATATGGATTTATGTCTAGAACTGGTTTGACGCTAAACCAATAAATTTTATGTTGTGTATTTTACTTTTGATAAATTTGACAGTTGGTCTTTCATGGGATAAAGTAATAGGCAAAGATGTTAAATCTGTAGATGAAAAAGATATTGGGAAAATCAAAGACGTTTCTCAAGATCATATACAAATAGAAAAAGGATTAGTTGACAAAGAACATTATTCTATTCCTAAATCTTTTGCTGAAAGATATGAAAATGATCATGTATTTTTGTCTTTAACTGAAGATGAAATTAAAGATAAATTTAAGAAATAATTTAATTAATCAAATATAAAAGCACTTTTGCAATATTATTTATTAATTTATTAACAAATTAAGATTCATTTTGCTAACTGCTTTCTTTGTCTCTTTAAATATTATTTCACCAACATAGGAATCTATTCCTAGTTTTTCTGCAATATTGGAAGGTTCATCATTTAATATTTTTTCAACTGAAAGGCCAGCGTTTTGCAAAACCTCAATTAATCCCTTTGGAATTTCTACAAGTTCTAATCTTTGATCTTTCCATTTTGAAATATTTTGTAGATGGTGAAGATTATGGTAAAGTGGATCTGTTTTTGGAGGAATTATTATTGATTTATTACTATGTTTACTATTATAATTAATCTTCATTGTATTGTAGATATAGGTTTTAAGATTTATAATAACTGTATATTATTTCTATATAGATTCTTATATTTACTAACTAGAAATAAAAAAAACCATAGCCCTCTATTGGAGGAGCAAT
>DASVFI010000106.1:0-3306 GCA_036380115.1 Nitrososphaeraceae archaeon
CATAGATCCATTTATTGATTATGGCTCTACTTCTAATCAATATCAATTCATTGAAAACGATTTAAGAAATGCTTCTAACAATCAAAAGATCGATTGGACGTTTGTTGTAGAATCTGAACCTATGTATACTTCACCTTCTAGACATCCTGCTGATTCCACTATTAGAGATATCTTTCATCCTCTTTTTGACAAATACAATGTTGATTTAGTATTTAGTAGCGATAATCACAATTATCAGAGGACTTTTCCATTAAAATATAATAGCGAAGTTGATAGTTCTAATCCTATCATAGCAGACAGGAATCAAACTAATTATTATAAAGATAATAAAGGAGGAGTCATTTACCTAATAACTGGGACTGCAGGAAGATCTCTTTATGAAATTAAACAACAAGCATCTTTTGTTGCAAAACAGGATGATAAGCATTTTGGATTTCTAAATATCGATATTAATGATAAAACTATGAAAGGAACTTTCTATGCAAATGAAAGCGAACTACCTAATTATTATAATGTAAATTATCAAAATAACATAATAGATCATTTTACAATTTCAAAGATGAACGCAACCAATAATGAATTTGATAAACTTTGAAAATTTGATTCGAGAATGTTGTTATTACTTATGACATTAATTAGAATAAATCATTTTTATCAATAAGCATTTATTGCAGTTCTAATTTAGGATAATATATTATAATAATAAAACAGAACAAAATTTAACCTCTAGTTTATGATATTATCGTAAAGATAGAATTATAAAAATTATATTTTTACTTTGAAGTTTGTTAACATACTAATAAACTAATTTGTGAACGTGAAAACGGGGGCTTCGAGTATAACATGTAATTAGGATTGGTAAACTTATAGTTATTAATTTGATAACTTATTTGAATATTTGTTAAACAATTTCTAATAGACTATAAAAAAACGAAAGGAAATCAGTGAGATTTGAATTCTTCTATAAACTGGAACCAGACTTAACTAATACTTTTATCGACTATAATTAATCAACCATTGAATGAAATAATTCTGTTTGCTTTAGTGAAGAGATTTGAATTAAAATGATGTATTATTAGCAGGAGCTAAAGAAAGATTATGTGCTATAGAGTCAATCAATGCTTCGAATTGCCATACTATCAGGCTAATTTGACTTTCAATTTTAATAGTTTAAACTTGTAGTAGAGTTTATAGAGATCTTTTACAAACATAAATAGAAATAAAGATTGTTTTTTATTATCTAATTGTACATCCATTCATTATTTTTTATGATGTTACGAAGAATAACTAATTATTATGCCTTTGATTGATTTTTGTTAGGAATGTCTGTATTCAATAAATCTTATTATAGAATGTTTAAACCAAAACATTTGACATTAGGAGTAATATTTGCAATTGAAGCTTATGAAGGAGCAATTCCTAAAATGGAAAGACAGATAGAATTGGCTCAACGCGCAGAAGAGTTAGATTTTTCAGCATTATGGTTTCGCGATGTTCCATTGCATGATCCTGGATTTGGAGACGTAGGACAAATTTATGATCCATGGGTTTATCTTGGATATATTGCTGCACAAACAAAGACTATAGCTTTAGGAACTGCAGCTATCATCTTCTCATTACGACACCCGATTGACTTGGCAAAAGCAGCGTTTTCTGTTGACCAGTTAAGTAATGGACGATTGATACTTGGGATAGCATCTGGAGATAGACTTATTGAGTATCCGGCATATGGGATAGACTTTGAGATTAGAGATGTACGTTTTAGGGAAGCCGTTAATGATTTTCGTCGATTATCTGAAAGTTTTCCAAAATATCATTCGAAATTTGGGTTTTTAAATGGAGAGGTTGATCTTTTACCAAAACCTACATCTAAAAAAATACCATTATTTGTTACGGGATATAGCAGGCAAACTATTGATTGGATCGCTCAAAATTCAGATGGTTGGTTAATGTACCCTAGAGACATTCTTTTGCAACAACGTATTATCACTAATTGGAATAATGCAGTCAAAAAAAGTAAAAGTAATTTTAAACCATTTGCTCACTCTTTATATATTGACCTAGTTAAAGACCCTGATGCTAATTTCGAGCGAATTCATCTTGGATATAGATTAGGAAGAAACAAATTATTTAAACATATGATCGATCTAAAGGAAATTGGTGTAAACCATGTCTTTTTTAATCTTAAATATAGTAAACGTCCTGCCGATGAAGTGTTAGAAGAATTAGGAAAATTTATAGTTCCATATTTTCCATCTTTGAAAATATAAATTTAATACTGGAAGAAAAAATAGTCAAAAGGAAGAAAATTAATATAATCGATTGAATGTCTATAACTAGAAACAATTATTTGGATTCTATGTATAATGATATAATATTTAAAAACATGGGTTTTATAGATAATTACATTTAAAACAATATGTACATATTAATTGTACTTTATTAAATAGAACATAATGATAAAAGTTATTGTTATTTATCTGATTCGTGATAGAAATCATTCTTATAAAATAATGAATTTATTATCAATAAAAAATTAGGTTTGCAAAACAATACAGTGTTGGAAGTGTTTTGATGTAGCAATAAATCTCTGAATTGATGATAAACAAAGTTCAAAAGAGGAACAACCTTGTGAAGGGGACAATTGGTTTATCACAATAAACTCAATTTTACAAAAAATGATAGTCCAAGCTATTATCATAAATAACATTATTCCAAAGAACAGATTAATTTATAGATTAATTATCCTTCAAAAGTGTAAATTGATCTAATATAATATTTTTGCAATTAATACTGCCTACAGCAGCATCGTAATTTTCATTAGAATAAAAAGTTCCTATCAAAGTATTATTTGCATTTATATCGATATTTAGAAATCCAAAATGCTTATCATCCTGTTTTGCAACAAAAGATGCTTGTTGTTTAATTTCATAAAGAGATCTTCCTGCAGTCCCAGTTATTAGGTAAATTTGTCCTGGATAATCTCCATTATAATTAGTTTGATTCCTGTCTGCTATGATAGGATTAGAACTATCAACTTCGCTATTATATTTTAATGGAAAAGTCCTCTGATAATTGTGGTTATCGCTACTAAATACTAAATCAACATTGTATTTGTCAAAAAGAGGATGAAAGATATCTCTAATAGTGGAATCAGCAGGATGCCTAGAAGGTGAAGTATACATAGGTTCAGATTCTACAACAAACGTCCAATCGATCTTTTGATTGTTAGAAGCATTTCTTAAATCGTTTTCAATGAATTGATATTGATTAGAAGTAGAGCCATAATCAATAAATGGATCTATG
>DASVFI010000107.1:0-2568 GCA_036380115.1 Nitrososphaeraceae archaeon
CTATTTCTATACTGAATTCTCTAGCATCAAGTCCTTGTTGCTTTACAGAATCTATTATCGTACTGATCTTTTGTGAAATTTGTGATGCATTAACTGATTCAGTCTTAAACTCAATTTCTACCTTCATTTGCATAATAACAACTATGTTAAATTATTTAAGAATTGGAGACAAATTTATTATTATTATGTATTTATAGAATTAAAGCACGATATTGATGCCTCGAATATATAAATAAATTTTTTTTATACTTCTAATGATCTTTCATATGTTTTAATTATTATCTTGCTTTCGTCAAAAAAGGAGTTACGCTTTTCATAAACTTATGGGAATCCCTACTATCAAGGATATACAAGTTATCATTTGAATCAATTGCTATATCATGTATTAGCAAGAATTCACCTTTACCCACACCATTTTTGCCAAAGATTTTTATCAACTTGCCTTCACTCGTAAACTTCTGTATTCTAGAATTCTGTGAATCTACTACATAAACATCTCCTTTTGAATCAATGGCTATTCCGTGAGGTTCTTTAAACTGTCCAGGCTCACCTCCAACAGAACCCCATTTAGTTACAAATTCTCCATTGCTTGTAAGAACTTGAACATTCCCATTATCCTGTTCAGTTACATAAAGATGTCTAGTATGTGGATGAATGGCAATATCATGTAAATGCCTGAATTGTCCATCCCCTGTACCATAAGAGCCAAACGTATTTATGAAATTTCCATTGCTGTCAAATACTGAAATTCTGTTATTTTGTTTCTCTGTTATGTATAGTAATCCTTGTTCATCAATACCTTCGATTCCAAATGCCCTTCTGAGTTCTCCAGTTTTATTGCCTGTGTTTCCCCATTTCTTAATAAGTTCTCCATCATTAGAATATTTTAAAATAGTGCTTTCTCCATAATCAACAACATATACAAATCCATCAGAGTCTACATACAAACCTTCAATTTTTTTTGATGCTTCTTTTGCATTCCATCTATCTAAGAGTTCTCCATTTGTATTAAATACATGGATATCCTGTTTCAGTTCATCAGTGACATATATTCTGTCATTGTTGTCAATGGATATTCCATGAGGATGCAAAAATTCACTATCTCCTTTACCTTTTATCCCCCAACTTGTGATAAAGTTGCCATTAGAATCAAATTTTTGAATATACTGACTCTGAACATTTGGGTCATCAATAAATTTAATTTGGTCTTTTTTCTTTTTGTTATCTTTCTTATTTTTTTCATCATCCTTGGTCTCAATTTTGGCATAAGATTCTACAATTATGAAGATAGTATTTCCAAATAACAAAAAAGCAAATGATAAAGCAAGATTAGATAGTATTAAAGTTTTCACTTTATCCATTTTACATATGTATCAGTAGGATAACATAAATATTAATATTATTCAATTATGTACTTATAATTCTTCTACAATTAAATACTTATAAGATTAAGGAAAGATTTTATATAATATTCAGTCATTTCTAGACTTTTTATTTTATTTTATTTTGTTAAATCTTTTATCTTATGATAAAGTAGAAATAATTCTATTTCAATTTGATACTTTTACTGCTGTTGTTATGAATTATTTAACAATAAGAAAGGAATTTTTTAAAAAAGTATTTTTGTAAAAGAATTTAATCTCTTTTGTATTGTTTTGATTCATCTTTTGTTATCTTAAAATAAACAGTATCACCATCAAATCGTTCTATTAGATTTTTAGGAAAGTAGAATCTGTCTTTGGCTACAGTTCCTTTTTTTGTTATTACATGTTCTCCTAAAATCTCTTGAACTTCACCAAAATCAGTATCGTCTCCCAGCCCTCTTGCTTCTTTTTTTATAATGTCTTGTATATTAGAGTCATTTAGAGGAATATCACTTGACATATCCTCTATGGTTCAACATTCTATATAATGCCTCCAATTAAAGTAAAAGAATGTTTTTTAAATAACATAAATAAATGTCAATGGCTCATTTAAAATTTTGAAAACAAGTTTTAATTAAAAATGATTTTTATAACTTGGGAAATTTTTATTAGATTTGTATAATCACAATACAAAATAATAATAATTATAAATTAAATTTGAATTAAGTTAATATCTTATTTATGATTCAATATTTTGTAATACTTTTTTAAATTTTATTCCTACTGCTGTTGTGATTCAATCATAGCCATTAAAAGATTTCTTTCATATTCTTTCTTTGACCTTATAGTATAGGAATCTCCAAAGCAACACATTCCACATTTTCTTTTTCTTGCATTACCTTCTTTTGAAGGATCAAATCGATAAGAACAATTCTTACATATAATGAATTTCTTTTGTTTATCTAACTGATGTTGCATAAATATAGTATACTTAGTTTACCCATTTATAGTTTACTTAGTTAACTTAGTTTATTAGGTAAAAATCGTAAACTTAAATATTTAATAAACAAAATAATAGTATACCAATGAGTACTGAGTTGACCAAGTTAATCAAAGTAAAGGATGATACTTATGAAAGATTATCTAATAGGGGAAAGAAGAATGAAACCTATGATGATATAATTCGTAAACTGTTAGATTTAGC
>DASVFI010000108.1:0-17414 GCA_036380115.1 Nitrososphaeraceae archaeon
TTCTTTATATCAATCGTAAGATATAGGAGTACAATGATTATTCTCTGTTTTATTTTATATAATAGTAGGAATAATTTAGATAAATCTATATCCTAATAAAGGGGGCAAAAACTGATCTGGTTCACGAATATAGAGATAGAACATACATTCGAAAGGATATTCTAGTTCTCTTGGCAGAATATGGTGAACTAAATCAAACTAAACTTCTTAGTTATTGCGGACTAAATTTAGCAAAACATAAGAAAATTATCGATGAATTGTCAAATAAAGGACTAATTGAAAAAAATGAGAGTTTATGGGGAAGCAAAACTGTTGTAAATTATAAAATTACAGAAAAAGGAAGGATGTTTTGTCAAATGGTCCTTGACCCATATGAAGAGATGTTTCCAAGGCATAAAAAAGAATAAAAAGATGAATAACAATGTTAATTAAAGAATTTAAGATAATTTTGTTGAGCTGATCTATCTATGTCAAATGAGGATAATGGAAGAAAGAGCAATGGTCCATCTAATAATGATCATAATAGTATTTTCCAGATAATGGATGGAATAATGAATGAGTTAAACAAGACAAGAAAGATTTTTGTTTTTATGTTCTTTAGTATGATGATTCTTCCAGTTACTGCTATAATTATTTTTATGTATACTTTTGACGAACCAAGGGTTGATCGTGATGAACTTCAAGCAAACATACAAGAATTTAATACATTATCACAGAAATTGAAAAATCAAATGACTACATTTGAGAATTTGCAACCAGATAGACAAGAACAAGAATTACAATCATTATTGAATTCTGAAGAGTATAAACAAACAATCAACAGGATTGACGAATTATCACAAAATGAATTAGAATTAATAAGTAATGAACCAAAAACTAATTTGTACAAAAAAGAAATTCGATTAATCACATTCATTCTTTCAATAATATGGATAGTTTTAGGAATACGACAATATATTATTTTATCAAATTGGGGAAAAAGATATAATAAATTCAAAAGACAACAGGAAGAGATAGATAAAAAACTTGATTCGGCATGATTTGTTCTTTCATAGAAGTTTTAGTATCACAATATACATAAATTAACATTGTTAACTTTCAATGTTTAGCCAAATTTAAAATACATCCATCATCATTTAGGACTATGTCGAAAAATGACATTAACAACCAAAATGAAATAAAAAACATAACTACTAAACATATTCTAGTTGGAATATTCGTTGGAATTATATCAGCAATTGGAATTACAGGAATCTCTAATATTTCAGCCCAAGAAGTAGATACGGCTACTACTAATGCTACATCACAAATGGGCGATAAAGGAAATTTAACTGGGACCATAGAAGTAGAAAGAACTATCGCAGATGCATTTAAATCTAAAGTTACTGTCAATATAATTGATGCAATAACAGCTGCACAAAATAGTGTAGGACCAAACTCTTTTGTCAAGGAAGCAGAGTTAACGCATGCACATGGATATTTGGTTTACAAAATGAAGGTCGTGGATGAGAACCTGAAAAAATATAAAGTCATAGTAGATCCAGGAAATGGTAGTATTTTAATGCAAAAAGAGTTAACATATTCAGAATATGAGCATGACAAAATGGGTAAAGATCATGGAGACAAATACAAAGATGAATATAAACATGGATATGATAAAATGGGTTATGATAAAATGAAATATTAAGGATCAAAATCATATCAAATATATATCAATTTTTTTGATTAAATTAAAGAAATTTAAAACTTGATATGCATTATAATAATAAGTAGATAAATTAAAGAAACGTTTACATAACATCTAAAACTGTTTTATGAGTTTTCTCATTAGTCAATTCTATGATAATGAAGTAAGGAGTAAAAAATTCATAAATAAATAAATTAATAATTTGTTGCTATTATTTATGCCTAACTTTATTGGTATAAGCTTTATAGCTTTTATCTATAGCATTTCAACTTTTTATATTATAATAATTCAACATGACGTAGATACAGAATCACAGTTGAGAAAGTATTTCCATATTATACGATCAAATAATATCAAAGAATCTTGGCCAAAGATATTGTAAAAGAGTCAAAACATACTACAGGTTCAAAATGAAGAAGGTTTAGAAATGAAAGTAAAAGGGGAAGCTATTGCAAATAAGATTAAACGGGATAATAGAAATAACGGAAAAATAACAAAATAAAAGACTAGTGGCAAGACAAACAGAAAGAAGGGACCATTCAAAGCGTAGAAAAGTATTCAAGAATTTGAAAAAGGAGAATCTAAAGATTATTGTTTAATTGATAACGCTGGAATTTTGGGAAAAATATCAAAAGTACGAACGAGAAAACAATCTCTTAGATTTTTTGTTACAATCCATTCAATAGTAAAATAGTAAAAATATCACGAGAGTACGATTCACAATTCTTAACAGACAAACATGAAATAATTGAAGGATATTTGCTGTATTAAAAGATCCCCAGAACAATGTATTTTGAGTATGGCAAAATAAAGATAACCAATAGGAAAGAACAGATACAAAAAATGTGGACTTTTATAAATAAAAAAGAAATTGATATTAAACTTTTCTTACTTCTCTTTATAAAAAGGATAATATAATAAGATAGGTCTATTAATTTTTTAGAATAATATTATTTGAGTAAAAAATCATATTCACCAAGCCAATTTGGAAGAGATGCAGAGTTCATCATTGCGCTTTATCTTATTTCCAAAGGATGGCAAGTTAAATTATCAAAAGGAAGTAGAGGACCTGCAGATCTCATGGCAAAAAAAGATCTGATTTTATTATATATGCAAATAAAAGCAAGTTCAAAGTTACCTCGGATTAAAGGTTCGAATATTTCTAAACTCAAAAATAAATCACATTTAGAGGGAGCTCTCCCAGTCATAGCAACATTACAGCCATTTTTTCAATTATCAAATCGTAATGAAGAAACAATAACAACAACCAGTACTGCTGCTACGTCTGCAATAAAAAAGTCAATCAATCAAAAAGAAGAGAAGAAAATCGAATTTAAGATATACTTTTATAATTTATATGATTGGAGTAAGTTAGATCTTTAGTTCACTATACAAATGTTTTTCTTTAATTATTTATCTTGATTTTCAAGGATTTCGAAATAGAATAAAAACAATTACAAAACAAACAATGAGAATTTTAGAGGAAATTCTAATAACCAAATTTTTTATTCTTTATTTTTGTTAATCTAACTATTATGACATATTCAATGATCATAATCTCAAATCTTTCTTTTTTCTCTTTAAACCTAGAAAAACCATATTTTCATCAACCTTTTTAAATTCTTTTAGCATATTGCTATCATTTGTAATATGCAAAACGATTTTTATAACATTAAATAAAAATTACTTTAAGAATTACTTTTCTTTTTTTTATGGATCAAGAAAGACGAATATTCAAATTATCAAATATTTCTTTGTCTTGACTATTATAAAATAGATAAAGACTAGTTTTTAAATTGTGTTTGAAAATGGTTGGGCATTCAAGATCAAGGAATTTTCCAAATTTACTATTTTTCATCTTTTCATAGACTTTAGAACTACATAATATGTAGCCTCCTTTGGAATAATCAACAATCCTATGAGCTAATATAACATCAGAACCCCAATATGCTATTTGTCCATCAATTTGTTTATATGGTTTGCTTTTCCCATACGAAATTCCTATATTTGTTACAATTTTTTTTGAATCAATTTCCTCTTGAGAATAAACTTTTTTATTTTCTATTTTCTTATTATGATTATTTAAATACTTGTGAACTTCAATAGAAAATTTGAGTGCATCTTCTCCATTTTCAAAAATAATAAAATAACCATCACCTGTTTGATTTATGTATCTTATGTTATTATTTATTTGTACATCTGTATTTAAAGAATCAGCAGTTAATGAATTTATTATTTTATTTACACAAAGCCTCAATTTTTCTAGTTTCTCAATTTGAATATCTAATGGAATATATTGTGAAGATGATTTCTCTAAATCGAGAACCAGGTAATAGAAATAGTACAATTGTTTTTTGGATATCATATAATTATAAAATTAAAAAGGAATAAAAGTATTTAACATATTTAGAATTTATTTTTTTTGTAAAAAAAAATTTTTACTTTTTATTTTTACCTTAGTTCATTTTTTCTAACATATTTTTAGAAATACTTTTCCAATATTTCATTTAATTCATTTACAAATTTAGTATAGACCTCGTTATTTTCTTTCTTTTCAAAGCTCAGATTACCTAATTGCTTAACATTTTCTAATGATTTATCTAATTCTGCCAAACCTATAGTTGCCTTTGCTAACCTATTAGATAAAAAAAACATTGATGAAATTACATAGTTTACTTTATCCACTTCTAGTTCAATGTCCTTTGAATAGGGAAAAATTTTATCAAGATTGTCAAGTAACTCTTTTTTACAAGCCTCTAAGCATTCAATATTGTCACATTCTTCAGCTTTTTTTGACCATCCAGATATACATTCAACAAAAAGGTTATGAAATTTAGTCATATTTTCTACTTGTTCACCAAATCTTTTGCACTTTTGTATGCTTATATTCCTACCGGCCCTGAATGTTTATTCTTTCTATGTAACTCTAATTCTGAAGTGTCTTTAAATTGATCTTGGCACATATCACATAAAAATTCGTCTACTTCTACTTTTGAATTTTGATTATTTGAATTTTCTAAATCATAAGAGAAAGACTGATACTTTATTTTTTCTTTTTCAAAAGGAGTAGACAACGTAGAATTTGATTTTCCTTTAATTAAATCTGAAGAAGGATTATCTTTATTTAAAAATTCATAACCATGTTTTATTTCTTCTTCATTTAAATTTATAATAATCTTGGACTCTTTATCTAAAATTTCAGTTATGGAATCAATAGGAATATGAAACTCTTCATCGTGTACAATACCTTTTTTTAATACTATTAAATGATTTTTGTTCTTTTTCTGATCAAGGGCAATTATCTTACCGATTTTCTTATTATCGGTAGTAAATGCCTCTGATCCAATTAAATTAGAATTTGATTGTTCTATCATCAATTGATCATTATCCTTTTTTAAAATTTTAAGATAAAAATAACTTTAATAAATAACATCTAGATTGTTATAAATTTTTGTAATTCAATAGTATTTGTTATTTTTATATTGTTATTATGAAGTATAAACTTAAACTGCTTAACTTCTTTTTTTTTCTGAGCTATATTTAAATTATTATATAAAACATTTGAAGGTTTTACTAATCTCATTATGAAGTATGTTAACAACAAAATATAAATAAATTATCTCTTTCTCTATCCATGTATCAAAAGTAAATTCATATTTGTTTATTCAATATAAATTTGTAAATCATAATCAAAGTATTGTATAACTTCATATATACTATATATAAAAATATTTAGGAAATATAAAAAAAATTGACTTGTTTAACTAATATTTATCAATAGCCATAAGCTCCATCTGGTGGACGACATTGATTACATATTTGTTTTTCTTTTCCATTTTCTTTAGATATTGTAACCTCTACATCAGAAGTTCCACAACTTTCACATTTTCCAATCATCTTATAGTTATTTAGAAATTATAAAATAAAAAGGATATAGATTTCTATTATGTAATATTATAGCATTACGAAAAAATTCTATATTACAAAAATCACACCTAACAATCACATGCGGGTATTCAAGTTCTTATCAATTACTTAAACCACATGAAAGATTTTAATGAAAATTAATTGTTATTTATAACAATTTGTTATACTAGCTTTCCTATATATTTTATCTTTTTACCTCTTTGCAAATCGTTGTTGCTTTTTTTAATAATTCAATTAGAATTAGAGGTTTCTGAATTCATTACTTATTCTTTAAAATTGAGGTAAATTTTCTTAATTGATGGAATAAGTATGAACTATTATTATTATTCTATTTATTTATTTTAAAAATTCTCTCTAGTTACTTCAATCAATAAATATTTTTATGTACATATCCTATCATGAGACCAAATGAAAATGAAAAACCAGAACAGATTCCAGGAAGCCAAAATATTGGTGAAACATCAGGTGTGATTAGTGAACAGGGAGGAATTCCTGGTCAAAGGAAAGAGGTAAATGTAGAAAATTATGAAAGAGTCGCCTCTGTAGGTCAAATACTTAAGGAATTAGATTTTCCAGCGAATAAAGACAAAATAATTAATTTTGTTAAAACTCATGTTACCGATAAAGAATTATTGGATAAACTAGAAAAAATAGCAGATAAAGAATATAAGAATGTATCAGAAATTACTCATGAAGCAGGACTCGTATACTAGTATAAATTTCAACTATTTATCCAACCTTTATTGTTATTTTTATTAACTGGTTTATACAAATAAAGTAAGATTTCAACATCTTATTTTATTTACAAAACAAAGATATTATTACATACATGTTACACTTATATTTTAATATAAAGAAAATTATGACTATTAACAAGAAGTATATAATGAAAGAATATATCGAGAGAATGAACTATAATTTCTTATTAATTAAATTATTATATACTTAGTATATTAATCAAACAAAAAATTTATAGATAATTACAATAACGAAGTTAAAGTCTTGGTAAATGCATAGGATTCGATATTACTATTTACCTCTTTCTATAAGTAGTAAGTATTCTTATTCTTTATTACAAAAAAATAGGTCATATTTTTCCCCTGTTATCGATTATTAGTACCGCTAGTCATAAGCTTGAGTTTATATATTATAGTCAAAGTTTCTCAAATTCATTATTGGCTGCATTCATCTTTGAAATTGTAAAGTGATCAATTATGTTATTTTTATAGTCTACATAATAATATCCAAGTTCTCTTTCATTTGCATAAAAAGTTCCTTTCACCGTTTTATCATCAATATCGATATTTAGAAATCCAAAATGCTTATCATCCTGTTTTGCAACAAAAGGCGCTTGCTGTTGGAGTTCATAATGAGATCTTCCTGCAGTTCCCGTTATTAAATAAATCACTCCTCCATTATCGTTATTATAATTATTCTGATTGCTACTTGATATGATAGGATTAGAACTATCACCATTGTTATTATTATATTTTAATGGAAAGGTTCTCTGGTAGTTGTGATTGTCACTACTAAATACTAAATCTACACCATATTTTTGAAAAAGAGGATGAAAGATATCCCTAATAGTAGAGTTAGCAGGATGTTTAGAAGGTGAAGTGTAGATAGGTGTAGACTCTACAACAAATGTCCAATCTATTTTTGGATTGGTAGAAGCAGTTTTTAAATCATTTTCAATAAATTGATATTGAGTTGAACTAGGTCTATAATCAATAAATGGATCTATGATAGTAAAGTGTACATTATTCATGTCAAAAGAATAATATGTTTTGGCTAAATTCAAAGGTTTCAGATATTGATTGATTACACCTATTGCCCCACCACTAGTATCACTATATTCATGATCTCCCATGGCGATCTTCATCTTTGATTTAAATGGCTGTATCAGTTGAAACCAACAATCTGCAGATTTTTTATAACTTAGATCTCCTGCTCCGATTACAAGTTCAGGATTTTTCTTTTGAATATTTGCTGCTGTTTTTTTAGCATTCTCATCGCATCCCCAATCAGCTGCAACTGCAATATTAAAAGAAGACTTTTCTCCTGTCGTTATAGTTTTGTTATCTTGAGGAGGAGAAGGAAGAGAAGCAGTGATATTGGTTTTCTCAGTAGTAGCAGTGGCATTGGTTTTGTCAGAAGGAGGGAGATGAGGAGAAAAGTTTGAGGAAAAAGTAGTTTCATTAATCTTATTGGTAACAGGTCCGTTATTTGTTGTTGTTGTTGTTGTTGTTGAAGGTAGATTTTCTATTGATTTTGTTGTATCAGTAATAGCAGAAGAAGGAGAAGAACTGGTATTTCTTGCATGAACGCCATCTCCACCAAAATTTAGATAGACTACCAATCCATTTGAATCAAAAGTATTTTTTTCATAAATTTGTGAAATTTCTTCATCTGTTAATCCTTTATTCCATACTCTAACTTCATCTATATTACCGGTAAAAAATTTGCTTTCGTCTAGTGAATTTGCTCCAATTCGTAAAGGTTGATCTCCAGTAGTATCAGGTATTGCACCATTTGTATTTTTAGTTGATATTTGTTTTTTTCCATCTATATCTAATCTTAATAAAGAACCATCATAAGATAACAAAACATAATGCCATTTTCCATCATTATATTTTGCAATAGAGTTTACTTGAAAATCTTCTCCCGATTCAGTTTCAAAACCTCCAGAAATTGTTCCATCTATTGAGAACCAAATACCATAATTCATATTTTCACCTTTTTCATCAGTATTAAATCCACCTTTATTTACTAAATGAGAAGGTTCAGGCTGTGCTAAATTATTAGACGGGTCACTTGTTTTAATCCAGGCAGCAATAGTGAAATCGTCAAGGGAAAGTGTATCATTATGTGAGAAATCGATAAAGTCAGTCCCATTTAACAATAGTGATGGGTCATAATGGTAATTAGACTCACTTGTTGTTAATTTATTTTGGTCATTGTTAATTATTGTTGTAATTTTATCATTAAAAGATGAATCCTGAGCATATACCAAATGATTAAAAATTATTGTCATGCCGAATATGCCTAGTAAAACTAAATATACCAATAAAAGATATTTCATTTACTTTTTCCTTCCTCTTTTCATTATTGTAAAGTATTTTCAGTGATTCGATTTCATAATCAATAATAATAATAATTTTTTAGGAAGATCTGGCTGTTATATAAATTTAAATTATATCTTTGATTGAAACACCATAAAGGAGTAATATATTGATGTATTTGCATACTTAGTGATGGCTATTTTTCTTTAAAAGGAATTTGATACAATTACATTAACTTATTATATAATATGTATAACCCTTAATTAAGGAAAATTAGAGATGTACTAACTAATCCTTTAATCCTAAAGAATTTTAATCCATATACATTTAAGATTAATAACATAGAAAATACATTGTTGATGTTGTTTGAAAATAATTATTATAGAGTTTTTCAATTTGAAATAATAATCCATGGAGCTAATTTTAGAATAGATTAAAAAGAATTGATATGTTTAAATCCATCCATTTATTTTTATTTCTCTTTGTATCATTAATTTTTTGAATTCTCTTTAATTATGGAAAATTGATCAATGACTTTTAAGTTATCATTACCTAGAGTTGGTGATGGTAATGGTGGTAAACATGAATCAAGATCTATGCTCGGTTTTCCTTTTTTCTTTGGATCCTCTAATTTACAATTTAGGTTTATATCATAAAATTTCCCATCTAATCTTTTGCCATCTATTTTTAGGTCTACAAAACCAAAGCCTTGATTATATTCGTTAGAAATATAATAAGATTCATCTGCTATTCTATGCAGTTCTTCTCCTCCTACTCCAACAACTAAAAAGATAGTTCCCTGGGGTTGAATGAATACATTGTTATTATTAGTACTACTTTGGTCTATAATAGGTTGGGAAATATCTAATTTATTAAAAGATAATGGTAGAGTTCTACTATAAAGATGATTATGACCTTGGATTACTAAATCGACACCATATTTATCAAAGATATCATGATATTTATCTCTAATAATATATTCTTCAAATTGTTTGGATAGAGAAGAGTACATTGGCTTGTGAAACATAACAAATATCCAATCAATATCTTTATTATGACTGGTTTTCTCCAAATCATCCAATACAAATTGATACTGTTCTTCATTTATATCAAGAGCTGGAACCTTTGCGTTAGATTCCTCCAACTCTTCAAGCTCTGGAATTTCTATATCAATTGAATTTTGTTTAAGAAAATTCTCTAAATCTACCAATGGAAAAAGCTCAAGTAGCGGTTCTTTCTCTATTTTATTCTTCAAGTCGTCTTTATCTTTATTAACTTTTTTATCTTCTTCCAAATCTATTTTTGTTGTATCTTTAGTACTAGTAGTAGTAGTAGTAGTAGTAGTTTCATTTATTATTGCTGTAGATTCTAGAGTATCAACTGAAAGCTCTAATTGTGTATCTAATACTAAAACATGAACGTTTTGATAATCAAACGAATAATAGGATTTATTCAATCCATAATGATCCATGTATAACTTTTTAAGTTTCTCTCCTTTTGATCCTTCGTCTTCATAATCATCATGATTGCCTATTGCTATTTTGGTTTTTGAATCTAAGGATTTAGTCATATCTAACCAACAATCAGGAGTATTTTCATAACTAAGATCTCCTGCTACAAGGAATAATTCTGGATCTAATTTTTCTATATTTTTAATGTTTTCTTGAGCTCTCCAAGAACATCCAACATCTGCAGTAGTTATAATATTAAACCCTTTATCATCAATTTGATTGTGACTTGCAAATGAATTAGTAGTTGTAAAAAATATGCTAAAAATAATAAGTGATACAATAGAAAATAACATACAAGAAGAAAGTTTAATACATCGTTTAGAAATAGCAGACGTTCTTCTCATTATATTTTTCCTTTCATCTCTCTTTTTTTATTGTTATTTATTTATTTATTTTGATCATTCTCTATTATAGTAATGTTTAATTTACTAAGAGTTATGTCATTTATTTCTGATTTGAGCACTGATATAGCATCGAATGATTCTTTTAATATTATTGAATTGACCTAATGTAAAACAATAAATAAAGAAATTATTTGCAAAAGTAATATATTGTTGTTTTAATATTAGTTAATTATTATCTTTTTTATAAAATGAATTAGTCAAGTACAAAGGTATCTTATAATATTGAAAAATAAATGTGTGTCTGGTTTATATTACAAAATAAGTTTAGGATAACTTTAATACTAGATTGTGTCTAATAATAATTTCATTTGTATGTTTTGATTATTGTTTTTTTATTTTATTATATTTATAAATGTAAAACGAAAAGTGAAAAATCTATTAATAAATCTACTTTAGCTATTTTATTATATACTTTATAAATTAAATCTTGAAAAATGTTTAACTTCAGTATTAGAAATTTTGAAATGAATATAAGATTGATAAAGAGTCTATATCTTTTAACTTTGGCGGTAATAATCTCACTGTTATTACCTCTACAATATCCAGCACTAAAATTTGCCAATGGACAAATACTAAAAGAATCTCAAATAATGATATTCAATAGCAATTCACAAACCCCCTTTCTAGCTGATGGTAAAAATACATTACTCAAACCTAAAATTGATGTATCAATTGAAGGAACCTCAAAAAGTGACAAGCTAAAAGGAGGAACAGGAGATGACAAATTAAATGGTAAATATGGAGATGACCTATTACATGGATTAGCAGGTAATGACACAATACAAGGTGGATTTGGAGATGATAAGGTTAGTGGACAAGAAGGGAATGATATAATAAATGGCGAGAAAGGAGACGACATGATATTTGGCGGACATGGGTCCGATCAACTTTATGGTGATATTGGAAACGATGCTCTTGATGGTGGTGAAGGAAATGATATCATGATAGGCGGAATAGGTATGGATACTTTTCTCTGTAGTCCTTATGACATAGTAATAGATTTTAATACAACTGAACAAGATCAAATGATTGGCTCATGTAAAGTAAAATCCCATGAAGCAATAGCAATATCTGATGATAATACCCCTACTAAATCAGAGTTCCAATCGCCTCAATCACCTTCACCAACAGAAAAGACACCATCATCATCATCACCTCTCAATGTCAATGATGCTCATCCAAATATCGAACCGATCCCTAGATTCAATTCTAACGATATGCATTCGATTGAGTTCCAATCAATACCCTCACTGCCAATACCATTGAATGATAGAGATATTCAAGGAATACAATTCAATTAATCAATTGATTTTTTTCCTATTTTACTCTGGTTGAATATAATTAATACAGCATACTAAAATTTTTAGTAAATATAGAAAATTAAATTTAGCATTGTATACTTTTTAATAATCAAGCAAACACTAAATCTTTAAATACAAACTTAATATCAATTTTTATGGTAGTATCTTTCAATACTCTTTTTAATTGTTTCATACTTTTACTACAATAAGAAAAATGATGAATAATAAATACAGAATAGAATTCCAAAAAAAACATTTCTATATATCTATGTTATGTATGTTCTCTTTCCTATTTGTAGTATCTATAGAAATCGATCTCATTAAACAGAATGGGAAACATAATATTATTGATATTGCATGGGCAGAGAATATCAATGGAACAGAAAATGGAGATAATATTTCCGGTACAATAAATAAAGACGTCATCAAAGGGCTTGATGGCAATGATACTCTTGCAGGAAAAGAGGCAGGTGATAATATCAGTGGTGGAAGTGGAGACGATATGATTTATGGGAATGAGGGCAGAGATAGTCTAAAAGGAAAAGCAGGAAATGATAATATAGAAGGTGCGGAAGGAAATGACAAAATATTTGGAGACAGAGGGAATGATGTGTTAATGGGAGGTCCAGGCGACGATACACTCACAGGAGGTTTAGGTACAGATAAATTTATATGTGGAACAGCCATAGACACAATAACCGATTTCAACGCTACACAAAAAGATACAACTCCAGAAAATGATTGTGAAAATATAGAAAATCAGCCTAGCGGCAATGCAGAAAATAACAATGATTTATCAATACAACAAGAACAACAACAAGACTCAACTTTAGAAAATAAAGGTATTGAACAAACAACAGCAAATACAACTCAAAAAACGGATGAACAAAAACAAGATAATGGTTTATTTTTTGGTTTGTTCAAATAATTTACGTATCACATGAACAGATTAAGATTGCTATATAACTCATAATATTTTTCAACAGTTTTTTATATTTTCTCTCGAAATATATTATATTTATATTTTATTGATGATAATTAGTTCCAGCGAGAATATTATAGATGATACAATGAACTGAATTGATACGGATTCGTCCAATTCTTTCTATCATTATAATTAAAAATTAATTTGAAATTGCAACAAAAAACAATTTTAACCAAATAAAATGTATGGCTATGAATTACGAAGAATTAGGCTAATTACATTTATTCTAAAGTAAAAGAATTTTTATTTTTTTTATTAACTTTGTTATTTAGGCTAATTAATTGATCTGTAACAGAATCAGGAATAACAAAATATCCCACTCCTCCCTTAAAAATGAATTTCTCAATTTTATAGCTTATATAACAACAGAGGCATAATGCGAATGCAAATATCACAACATTAAAATAAATAAATAAATAAATTTTAAAAGATCCAATAATAATTGGTTTTTTGGTAATTCCAATATGTCAAATTTAGTTATTGTCATCATTCTAATGTTTTCTTCCTTCATCTTATTTAGCAAAAATAATTTTGGAACTAATAATATTATTACTAATGACAAAGACGTTTTAGATTTGAAATTTCTTCAAAATTCTTATGCATTTGAATCTAACAATGTTAATAGTGATTTAAACCTAGCATATGGAAAAAGCAAAATATATTATAAAGAAAATGATGGCAATTTTAATAACAAGAATAAAGACTCAACAATTTTTAACTTTGTAGCGGTAGGAGACTGGGATTGCACAGATAAGACAGAACAAACAGTTGAAAATATCATAGATCAAGATCCAGAAATGGTGTTAGCTCTAGGTGACTTGTCATATAATGGTAAAGCTAAATGCTGGTTAGATTTGATAAAACCAATAGCAGATAAAACCAAAATAGTGATTGGAAATCATGAAGCAGATTCCTCAAAATTACGAGAAGAGTATATGAATTATTTTGGTCTAAAAGAACAATACTATTCTTTTAATTATAAAAATATGCACTTTTTAGCATTATCTACAGAAGTACAATTTGATGCCGAATCAAGACAATATGAATTTGCAAAACGAGATCTTGAAAAATATTCTAAAGATCCATTTATTGACTGGATCATTGTATTTTATCATCGACAGATATATGGATCTGCTTCTGGAAGTGAACACGAGGATGATTTCAGAGAAGCTTATCATCCTCTTTTTGACAAATATAAAGTAGACCTTGCTTTACAAGGTCATTTTCATCTTTATGAACGTACTTATCCAATTATTTTTAACAATAATGATAATGATAAACCACACATACAGGACTATGATCCGGATACGTATAAAAATTCAAAAGGAACTATCTTTGTAACCATAGGAACAGCAGGAGCACAGCATGTGACACTATCTTCAATAGAGGACTTTTCAGCTGAAGCAATTGATGGCAAATTTGGAATACTAGATATTGCACTAGAAAAGGATGGAAAGACATTAACAGGGACTTTTATTGAAAATGGAAAGAAAAAAGAGATCATGGACGAATTTAAGGTTGTAAAAGAGTAAATTAAAGAGTAAGTTTTAGTTATTATTTTGCATTTAGACATTTTTAGTGTTTCAATACTGATTCCTGAAATTTATTAGAAACTTATTTTATACATTATTAAATTTGTTTTTAGATTTTACACATAGCCAATATTAGTTAAATTTGTTAATTTGGTTATTATAAATGATACAAGATGTAAAAAAATGATTAAAGTTTTAGATATATTATATATTTATGCTGGTGGTATCGGTATATCAATAGCTTCTGCAATACATATGACTATTCTAAAATCAAATGATATACCTGCTTCTACTAAAATTTCTGCAATAGCAATAGGCAATACTTCAAATGTTAGACCTTCAAGTGCTTCACATATATCTTCAAAACTTCTAAGTGTTACCTCTTCTCCATTTATATCTACAGTTATTCCTGATTCTAGTGCTGCTACCAATGTTTGAAATTGTCCTTTAAAAAGAATTTCCTCAAAGCAAGCTTCAATTTCTTCAGCTTTAGGACATTCATCTTGTACGTCAGTATTGAGTGAAGAACCATCACTAAGACATACAGAATTGGCTTTGTATTTATCAGCTACCCAGCTATTGAAAAGCAATTGCACTCCAGCTTGACCATAGTTTTGTTCTACTAAGTTAGTTAACCTACACCATTCGTGAATTGTCTGAGCCTTTGCCAGCACTCTTGCTTGATCATAACCTGGTCTGTCTGAGTTATCTTTGTGTAAGATATCATGGTCCAAGGCAACATCCTCAGGACAGAAATCTTTGTCTCTAACAGTAGTAGAGATTAAGCCTGGATGATTTCCAGAATGTGAAGATACATCAACGACTTTTCCATTTTCACTTAAATTATATCCTTCAGGAATATCATTTTTATCTTCAACTTGTAGTACAAGAACGCCTTTATATTCTTGAAATGGCTTTAGAACTATCCACTTACCATCACCATTATCAATGAGGTCGTTTCTTCCCAGTTCTACCCAATTGGAATGAGCATAAAAGTCCTGAGCAGGATGCAAGAGCAGTCCAAATGTTTCAGGTGCATCTATGTTCTTAATGTTTGTCACAAGTTGATCATAGAGACTATTGATATTTTCAGTGGCGGCTTGGAAATCACAATTGTGTAAATGAAATTTAGGTCCCTTATTAGTCTCATCAACACCCACACTTGTATTACTAATTTTATCTAAGACGTCTGATCGTAGAAATCCTAAACTCTCATCAGTAATATCACCATGAATTGGACTTTCAAATGCATTGATAGGATGTGCTATAGTAGAGAACAAAAGAATGTTTAGTATTATTATGCTCGTTGTTATTATTATTATAATGGATGAGATCAATACATTCATTGTGAAACTCTTTAAGGATAAAATTTGTAATTAGTCATAATCCAAGTCCTCTTTATCGATTTTTAAATATTTCTCAGCATTACTCTTATCAGGATGTGCACCACGTTGATCAATTACATAGACGTTATCATTGGAATCAATATCGATATCATGTATCATTAAAAATTTACCATCGCCTAGTCCATTTATACCCCAAATGGTTATAAGTTCACCATCAGATGTAAATTTTTGTATTCTCGAGTTTTTTGTGTCAGCAACATAGACATTACCTTCTGAATCTGTAGCAATACCATGCACCTCACGCATCTCACCTTCATTTTTTCCCCATTGACCCCATTTAGTAAGAAACTGGCCATCTGATGTAAATTTTTGGACTCCTCCCTTATCTTCATCCGTAGCATAAACATAATTACTAGGATCTACTACTACTGCATGTAGATGTTTAAAGTCTCCATCAGCCGTACTATTTTTACCCCATGCTGTAATAAATTGGCCATCCGGAGAATACTTTGATATACGATAGTTTAATTTCTCTGCTACATAGATATTACCTTCAGAATCTACATTTACACCCCATGGCCTCTTAAATTCGCCTATTCCTTCTCCTTTACTTCCCAGACTGAAAATAAAATTGCCTTCTGAATCGAATTTTAATATTTTTGTTGTCTTGCCGTAATCTACAACATAAACATTACCTTGTGAATCTACATCTATATCCTCGATTCTTGGTGAAAATTGATCGATTCCATTTCCCTTTTCTCCCCATTCTTTGATAAAATTGCCATCTGCATCAAATTTTAGTACTTTAGACCTCATTTCATCTGTAACATAGACATATCCTTTAGAATCAACGGCGATGCCATGAGGATGCAAGAAGTTCCCTTCACCGTTTCCTGTATCACCCCAACTCTTTATGAAATTTCCATTTTTATCAAATACTTGAACATAATGAGTATCGACTGAAGGTTCTTGACTAGAAATGGATTTTGAACCTGATGATGATTCAGAACCAGACTTTGAGTTATAAGAATCATAACCATGATCATCATTTTTATTATTTAGATCATTATCATTTACTGAAGGATAAGGAATATTATTATTATTATTATTCTGCTTATAGTAAAGGCTTTTATCACTAACAAGTTCTTGATTGTTTGTCTGTTTTTTGTACAATTGTTTTATTGATTGTGCATAATCTTTTAAATTAAAATTTTCATTATCTTCTTCTTTAGATACTGATTCTTGATTAGATATATTGTCCGAATATAGGTACGAATTTTTATCATTGAAATTATCAGTTTTGAGGTTATCGCTACCATTATCAAAATAATTGTCACTATTATTATTGCTGTTATATGTTCCTTTATTTACCTCTTTTTCATACGTATTTGCAATATTCTCATTTGAATACAATTGAGAATATGAATTAGGAATTTGATAAATAATCAAAAAAAATAGACTGATACTGACAATTACTAATAAAGAACTATCTTGAATATTGATCATGGCTTGAAGTAGATAAAAAAGTTTTTATCATTTGTCGAATTATTTATCTATAAATTTATTATCTAAAAAATTACTATTATTACTACTATAGTTATTATAAATAAAAAATAAAAGAATAAAGTAATTAACAAAATTTTATGTTCTATTGTTATA
>DASVFI010000109.1:0-10322 GCA_036380115.1 Nitrososphaeraceae archaeon
TAAAAATAATTTAAATAAATTATTGATATCTTCGTCATCATCTATTATCAATATATTTTTACCTTTTGTAGTATACATTTTTACCTTCTCTAATCAAATAGCAACGTTATTCTTTATTAAGATTAGAGACAATTATTAATATATTAATGATAAAAAATTGAATTGAGAATTGAACCCTGCAACCATTCGCAGGTTTACGCAATTTAATATTATTCAAGAAAAGTGAACCATTTCTACATTTTTAAATATTCTTCATTTGGAAAGACAAAGAGTAGATCTATAAACTAAATTGAAGAACTATCGATAATCAATCAGTCATTGTGAAAGAATATCAAGGTAAAAGAAGATACATTGGCTCATATCTACAGTCATTATTTCTAAGTGAAATAATATAACAGTTAGAAAGCAAATGACAAAATAATATAATTACTTAACTTTATACAAATAAATTAGATAGAATGTAATTGTGCATAGAGAAATAATTAATAAATAATTTTTTTATTTTTTAATTCTTCTTTTTTTTCTATAATTATTATCTATATCTATAATTCTTTTTTAGTGTGTTTTCTAACTTGTGAATAAGAGCGTGATTCAAATTTATCATTTTCTGCTGATCATTTTCGTCATTGAATCCTATTTCTTGGGGAAAAGTATCCATAAAATTTCCAGTTTGTTTTAATGTAAGAATAATCCATTCTATTTCTGCTTTGTTAAATTTTATATCATAAGTTTCTTCAAATACCAAATCTAATTAACCTCAAATCTTTCTTATTTTGCTTTCTCAAGATATTTAAATAAAATTTAGGTTTAAAAATTCTCAAAAGATCACTTTCAAAATCAAGACCTTTTCTATTGTTAAAACAAAAGTGGATTGGTAGTGGCATTCCTTCTATTTCTAATGAAACATAGCCTTTATTTACTTTTATATCATTAAAATCATCTCTTAAATGAAGTTATTTTTAATTATTCATACTTATTTATTATTAAAAGCCACATCCTATTGTTTAGAGTAGCAAAGGATTAGAGACAGGCTATAGCATTAGTTGGTGCATCTTTCTATAAACATAAAATTTACATTAAATTATTAAATAATTAGTTGCTACGGTCCTAATCTATACACAGAACAAAATTATAGAGATAGAAGGCCATGGCTAACTTCAAAATTTGCCGTTGGTACTTGTGTAATATTCTTTTAATTATAAAATAATTAAAAAATGATTATTGAGTATATATATTTAAAAAGAAGTTTATACTATAATAATTATCTAGAAAAAATGTTAAGATATAAACTAGAAGAAAAAAAGTCATTTTGTTGTGAAGTATGCGGTACGAAGATGGCATCAAAAAAAGCAGCAGCAATAAGCGTAAATGAATTTCATAAAGACGGCACTATCAAAATACACTATACCTGTTCAAACCATATTGTCGATCTTTACAATAAAATTGTAAAAGAAATAGAGAATAAATAAAAAGTCCTCTATTTATTTATTGAAAATTCAGGCTGGGCAAGAGATTCAGTGAGGAAAGGTGCATGGTTCTAAGTCTCACATTGTTGCTGCTGCTGCTGCTGCAAATAATAACAATTACAATTAATCGTTTATTATGAGGTCATATTGGCAGAAAGAGAAGAAATGAAAGGGAAGTTTGATAACTTTGCTAGAAATTAGATGGCTTTACAACAAAGAAATTAATTGAAGATTTAAAATTGAAAGAATATTGCTATTGATATTTTCTTATCATATCATTTATTTCTTGATCTGAAATTATATTTTTACTTATTAAAAGATTAATTATGTCTTCTACTAACTCAGGTAGGTATTTTTTTTCTTTATCAGTGAGTCTAACCATGTTCTTCATATAATATAAATTGCATAAGAAATAAATTTTTATTGTGTTTTAGACTTTACTTCAAACCTTTCTCTATCTTTTGATATTGTAGAAGTATTGTCAAGAAGAGATTTTGCTTTTATCATCACCTCAAATAATCCTGGTTTTGAATTTCCTGCGATTTTCCAAGAATAGGAAAATTTACCACTATCGTCTGTTATCCCAGAAAAAGACTTTGTTGTAGTTTTAGTAGCATATTTTATAAGTCCACTAATTTCAATTCCAGATAGTTTCTCTTTTGAATGTTTATCAATAACATTCACAGTAATTGTTTGTTCATTTCCTCTAATAATAGGATCATTATTTACGTCAATAAAAAGTTCTAAGTCTGATATTTCAGTTGCTGTTTCATTTTGAATTTTTTTGAAATTAGAAGATTTAGATTGTTCTTTATTCTGTTTATTTTCTTTATTATAATTCTGATGTTCATCTGCATATTTTTTATTAAATAGATCTACATGAAATAATTGTTCTGAATGTTGTGGTAAAATTAAAGACATGAGAAATATAAAAATTAAAGTTAAACTAGAAATTCGTAGCAACAAGTTTATCATACCTTATTTTATAATATTAATATTTGATTTATAGTAAAATAGTTATTTATTGAAATTTAAATTTAGGAAATATGTTCTAGGTAATAAAAATTATAAAAAGCATTTAGTTTATTATTTTATAAATGAGATATAATAATAATGAATTATTCTTACTCTCACTTTTTTTTACAACTACCACTCTTATTACAATAATATCTCTTGGTTTTCCTATTATCAATGCAGAATCTATTGATAATAATAACAATGAATTAACTATTATATTTCTAGGTGTAGGTCAAGGTGATTCTACTCTTATTATCTTTCCAAATCAAAAGACAATGCTACTTGATGGTGGAGAGCGTGGTCAATCTGATACTATCATTTCTATATTAGAAGAATATAATATAGAAAAAATAAATAGCGTTGTTGCAACTCATCCTCATACAGATCATATAGGCGGATTATTAGGGGTAATACAAAATGTACCAATAGATAAAATATATGATTCTGGTCAAGAACACAACACACAAACTTTTGAAAATTATCTTGATCTGATAGAGTCTAAAAGAATTCCGTTCAATCTTGCAAGAGAAAATAATGAAATAGATGACTTAGATTCTAAAGTCGATATTAAAATTCTAAATCCTCCAGAACCTCTATTTGTAGGAACTGGAAATGATATTAATGATAATTCTATAGTATTAAAATTATCATATGGTAATTTTTCCATACTCATGACAGGTGACATAGGAGAAATACCTGAAGAGAGACTTGTTGTTAATAACGAAAATATAAAAAATATAGATATTTTAAAAGTTCCACACCATGGAAGTAAATTTTCTAGTACAATAGAATTTTTACAATCCGTAAATCCTCAAATAGCAGTAATAAGTGTAGGCGAAAACAATAGATATGGACATCCAGATTTGGAAACATTAGAAAGACTAGAGAATCAAGAAAGCATAGATCATATTTTTAGAACTGATATAGATGGTACTACAATTTTAATAACTGATGGAAATCAATATGCTATGAAATCATTAGATACAAATGAAATAATTCATTATATTCTTAATTAAATTTATCATCACTGATTTATTAAATAAAATTCGAGAATTAATTAAATAGTTTTATAGTTTTTATTATTGTTATCTATATTACATGATAGATAAAATAGTAAAAGCAAGTATTGATAGATTTGAAGGTGGTAGTATTAATAATAACAATAACAGATATGCAATAATATATTCTGATAATTATCCAAATAAGAAATATGATGTTCCTATTGAATTATTGGATAAAAACGATATAATAAAACAAGAGGGAATTAGAGTTATAATACATTTAGATGAAAATGATGAAATAATAAGATTGGAATACGACAAAGAGAATACAGAAAAAAGTAAAAAAAGAATAAAGACTAAATTGAAAAGATTACTTACTGGCAGGCATCTAAAGATTAATACTGGAAAGGTTGGTACTTGTACTTTCCTTTAAAAATTTTATTGATGGTCATTTTGTATTTTTGTGATTTCACATAATATATTGTTAGCTATTACTTATAACATGATGTAAATTTCATAACGTAAAATACAAAAATTTTTGAATTAATGATTATAAGTTTGATCATTAATTTTTATTTTAGATCCAATCAATTAAACTAACATTTTTAAATCAAAATTTATAATTAATTCATGTAAAAGATTGAATAAAAATAACTATTCTTACCCTAGTTATTTGATATTTGGAATTGTTATTTCCTTAATTTTTACTCTTTGTAATTTAGTAAATAATGATATGGATAATGCGTTTGGGGTTGAGAAAGAACCACCAATTGTCTATGACCAAAATCTACAAATAACTCAACTTACAGATGAACTACAATTTCCAACTGGGATAGATTTTCTAGGTGAAAATGATATTTTAGTAATTGAAAAGAATACAGGACAAGTTAAAAGAATACTTGATGGTGAAATCTTGAATGAGCCAGTTTTGGATGTGAATGTTGCTTCACAAAGCGAGCGTGGATTATTAGGTATAGCCATATTGAATACAAAAGGTCTTACAAACCCTGATACTACTACTAATGAGGAAGCTCAAGACGAGAATAATCTTAATAATGAAATAAAAGTATTTTTATTTTTTACAGAAACAGAGGATGTTGATAATGGAAATATCCTAGGAAATAGGCTATACAAATATGATTTCATTGATGGAAAATTAGTTAACCCTGCACTTTTATTAGATTTACCTTTTTTACCTGGACCATCACATAATGGCGGAGTTTTAGATATAGGACCAGACAATAATTTGTACCTTGTAGTAGGAGATATTAATCGTGAAGGTAATCCAGAATACTTGACTCTCGCTCAAAATATTGAAGATAGTAAAATGCCTGATGGACGAGGAGGAGTATTGCGAATAACAATAGATGGAGAAACCGTCAATGATGGATTCACATTAGGAAATGAAGGACTTTTAGACAAATATTATGGATATGGAATAAGAAATAGTTTTGGAATTGGTTTTGATCCAGCAACAGGTATTTTGTGGGAGACAGAAAATGGATCTAACTATGGAGATGAGATTAATATAATTTTACCAGGATTCAATGGCGGTTGGAGACAAGGATTGGGATTATCCACTGAATATGAAAATTTCAAAAATAAAGAATTTGATAAAAGCAAGTTAATTCTTTTTGATGGAAAAGGGACATATTATGATCCCGTATTTACATGGGTAGATACTGTTGCTCCAACAGCAATCACATTTATAAATTCAAAAATATTTAGTGAAGAATATGAAAATGATCTCTTGATAGGTTCAGTAAAACAAGGAAGAATATTTCATTTTGATTTAAATGAAACTAGAATCGGATTAGATTTGTCCTCATCAGGAGAATTGGTAGATAAAATGGCAAATGTAGATGAAGAATTAGAACCAGTTACTTTAGGAAGAAATTTCGGGATAATTACTGATATAGAAATAAATCCATATGACGGAAAAATTTATGTGGCAGATGGAAAGTCAAAAAATGGTAAGATTTATCAAATACATCCTAAGGAATTAAACTAGTAGAAAAACAACAAATAACTATTGTATTTTATTATCTTTAATTTTAGATGAATGAGATTCTATCCAACTTTTTCCTCTAATAGCAAGAATTTCAAAATTTTCTCTAAAGTGAGGATTATCCCATTGTTTCCTTATCCCATATATGATAGGTTTAGCTATTTCCCATTCTTTCTGTAATCCCCCATATCTGTCGAAATAGATATTCTCATCAAGAAATCCATATTCAATAAGAAGACCTGATAATTCAAATTTTGATGTAAATCTTTCAAATAATTGAAATTCTTTACTTCCTTGAGGAAATTTACTCTCAAACTCATCAATTGATGGTGGAATTTCATCTTTGTGCAATTTACTCCAGAACCATTCTGATGCTTGAAAATCATAATCTGTATTATATAATTCAGTTATTTTAAAAAGCATATTGATATCTTCAAAACTAGCAGTTTTTTTTATTGCCCTTTTATTTTTTTTTGAAATACTTTTTGTTGACTTTCTACTACCAATCCTTGAATTAGCCATATCAATCAAATTCTTATCATAATAATTAAATTTAGCTAAATTAGATAATACCTTGTTTATCTATTAAGCCTCCATAACAGGCTTAAATATGTAATCAATCGTTGTCAAAATATCAAATACATATACTTTTCAAAAGCTTTATTTTGCAACTTGTAAAATAGTCAATTTTATTGAAAGGAAAAAAATGGAAAAATATATTCTATAAGCCAATTGAATTAAAAATAAAAAAATATTTTACATTTTATATTCAACATTGCATTACTTTCTGATATTATTCAATATTGTAATTAAATTTATTGATATCATAAAAATAAAGTATATTTATATTTTGGAAATTATTCTTTATAGTAGTTTCATGAAAAGTACTTTAGTTTTTGTTTTCATAGCAGGAATTTTTATTCTAATTTTAACAATAATGATTTTTAGTTATAATGATATTAATTTAGCATTTGCAGATGTAACGGTATTAGAAGCATTAGAGTATGAATATGTAATAATAGGAACTGATGAGAAGGATAAATTAGCTGGTTCAAATAATGAGGATATAGTTCTTGGATTACAAGGTAATGATCGAATAAAGGGAAAAGGTTCTTCTGATTATATTGATGGAGGAGAAGGTAAAGATAGAATTGAAGGAAATAATGGAAACGATGAGATTTTCGGTAATTCTGGAAGTGACCTAATTGAAGGGAATGGAGGAAATGACTATATAGATGGTTATACGGCTGATGATATAATCCAAGGAAACTCTGGCAATGATAATATTCTTGGATATACTGGTGATGATGTAATTCAGGGAAATAGAGGTCTGGACACTGTATATGGGGAACGTGGTGATGATAGAATTGAGGGAAATTCTGGAAATGATTGGGTAGATGGAGGATTTGGACGTGATCTCTTAATAGGTGGCTCTGGTGATGATGTTTTATGGGGAAAATCTGGAAAGGACGTATTAATAGGCGGACCTGGAGCTGACGAATTTCATTGTGGCAAAGGATTTGATATTATATTAGACTATAATAGATCTGAAGGAGATACTAAATCAAGCAATTGTGAAATCTTTTAATTTCCATTAACATATTTTTTGTTCCACTTATTATTGCTATTTTATTTATAGGAAACTTGTTCTTTCCAAGAAACAAGCATTGTTTATATTAAAGATATATGCTTTCATTTCATATTAAAAAATGATGAAATTAAAGTTATTTGTTTTGGTTATACTATTTGTATCTATTTCTCTTCTGATTGTACCTGATTTAACACACACATCTGTTTTGGGTCAATCTGATAAATCTTTTAAAGGGACTACAGCTCCCTTTGTACCTCCATCTTCCTCAGAAAGATTAGGTTTACTATCTGAAAATAATTTTGAATTTGAAGATGATAAGGGAGTTGAAGGTGATGAGACAGAAGAAGAAGAAGAAGAAGAAATTGACAGAGATGAACTTCCACTACTAACTAAGCAAGAGCGTGATGAATTCTTAAGTGATAATACTGATGCTATTGAAGCTGATCGATTAACTGTATTAAGTGATGAAGGAGAAACAGTCAATGAGGATATTGATCCAATTTCTAGTATCGTCGAAGAAATTGTAAAAAATGAAACTATCATTGGTGATGAGGAATTTGTTCCCTCGCCACAGTCATCTATATTAAAATTTAAAGATCAAGACTTGGAACAAATATTGAATGCCCAAGAAGTAGCACCAGATCCTGACAACCAAACAATTAGCACTACAGAAGAAGAAGAAGAAGATGATCTTCCATTAAATGTCACTGAAGATGATTTTGAAATAGAACAAGCAGATGAAATTTCAGAATCTGAATCTCCTGATGTTAATGTTCAATCATTTATTAATGAAACTGCAACTGAAGAAGCAGCTCCAGCTCCAACTGACAATGAAACTGCAATAACAACAACAGAGGATACTGTTGAAGAGGAAGCAGCTCCATCTCCAACTGACAATGAAACTGCAATAACAACAACAGAGGATACTGTTGAAGAGGAAGAGCAAACAGATGAAGCTCAAACTTCACAAGAAGAACAACAACAAACAGAACAAGCTGAAGAGGAAGAACAACAACAAACAGAACAAGCTGAAGAGGAAGAACAACAACAAACAGAACAAGCTGAAGAGGAAGAGCAAACAGATGAAGCTCAAACTTCACAAGAAGGATCACCTAATGCAGTACCTATTGCACAGGATAGTTCTGTTACTACATCACAAAATCAACAATTGAATATCAAATTAAATGCAAATGATGCAGATGGGGATAATCTGTCATTTACGATTGTAAATGAACCTTCTAATGGTCAATTAGGAAGTATAGATCAATCTACTAACACAGTAACATATACTCCCCCTGATAATTACTCTGGAAAGGATAATTTTACATTTATTGTAAATGATGGTTCTATAGACTCTAACGAAGCTACTGTTTCTATTATAGTAGAAGAAGAACAACAACAAACAGAACAAGCTGAAGATGAAGAGCAAACAGATGAAGCTGAAACTTCACAAGAAGAAGAAGCAGAAGTAGAAGAGGAAGAAGAGGAAAATTAATTTAATATTCTTTGATTTATTCAATTAGACCCATATTTGAAATCATGTTATAATCATTTATATTGGAAAAAAGTCCTCTGTTTTTATCTGTATGTTTACCTAAAATAATTCAATATTCTCGGATTGGGACTCGAACCCTGCAACTACATTCGCGAGTTTATGATATTATTACTAACAAATACTTCTGTTTGTATCTATATCTTATAATTTATCTGTAAAAGTTTAAAATAATGAATTGAAAGTATATTGTGTATATCTGATCTATAATTAAGTAAAAATATTATATTATTGTTGACAGTATGGACACCAAAATGTTGAACGAGCTGTTAGTTTTTTTTCTGACATAATCTTTGTTTTGCAGATCCAACA
The DNA here is from genome assembly GCA_036380115.1 of Nitrososphaeraceae archaeon. Lineage (GTDB taxonomy): Archaea > Thermoproteota > Nitrososphaeria > Nitrososphaerales > Nitrososphaeraceae > TH1177. The sequence goes on from DASVFI010000109.1 coordinate 8,948, forward strand.
CTCTTTACCTGCTCTACGAAATACCCAGTGTCTAGTATTCCACGAGTTTTGTTCGACTGTTAATAATGGTCTAGTTCTACCTGCATTTTCATATCCATATTTAAGTAATTTAGGAATTTCTTCAAAGAGATGATTTTGTTGTATTGAATCAAGTTGAGATATTTGCTTGAATGGATTAATTTTACAAATGAATAGAATTTCTGATTTATATTTATTCCCAATTCCTGCAATTATTTTTTGATTCAATAAAGCATCAGAAATCAATAATTCTTTTTGCTTTGAATGTATTAACAGTCTTTTTTTAATTTCCTCTTTATCGAATATTTGCTGATTTAAACAATCAGGTCCTAATGATTTTATTGGATCTTTTTCTGCAGGGTTATCGGTTGAAAATTGTAAAATTGGACCATTAAATTCTATTAATACAGTTTCTTTAGTTATAATTGTTAATCTTACTCTAGAATCATTTCTTACATCTTTTTCCTTTTTTATTGTTGAAAGTGAATGTAGATTTTTCAATTTGGATCGCCTTGGTGGAGGTATTGCTAATCCTTTGTCGTATTTTGATCTGTCATAGATCCTCCATTTGCCCCACATCATCATATGATTGCGAAGGAAAATCCCTGAAGAGAATTTGAAGACAAGATTTTTTCCAAATGGTTTTATATATTCTAATTCAGAACCTATGATTTTATTTTTGATATGACTATCTAAATTTTTGAATATAATGTCTTCAATTTCTTTTCCTTTTACTAGATATGATATTTTATCTGCAATTATCTTTACTTCTGGACCTTCAGACATTAACTTTCATCTATTGAATAAATTAAATTTAGAGCTTGGAACAACTATAATATTAATGATGTAAATGATCTAAATAAACAATGTCTATTATAACAATAACTAAATACTATAAGCTACTTTTCGGATTGAGACTCAAACCTCGAAGGGTTATTTCGGGGTTTATACTATTTAATATTATTTTATTAACTTGATTACACTAAACAATGCCTTTGGCAAAGGATCCAACGTTCCTTGATAAACTGTTTTTTGATATCATTTATTTGAAAATTTTTGGAGAACATATTATGAATGTCATTATGAGAAAATCTGTATGGACCATCTTTCATTGGCTCATCAATACTGAAACATTTCAAAAACAAAATTCCCTTTTGTTTCAATATTCTTTTAATTTGATTATAATATTTTGGTCTATCTTCTTCTGAAAACACATGAAAACAACCTCTATCAAATATATAATCAAAATAATTATCTTTGAAATCAGAATCAAGAATATTATCTACTACAAATTTTATATTATGATATTTATTTTCATAAATAATTTTATTTCTTTTAATAACAGTTTCGGAAATAT
>DASVFI010000110.1:0-23841 GCA_036380115.1 Nitrososphaeraceae archaeon
TTGTGATGATAAAAGATAGTGGTATAGGCATCGATAACGAGATTTTACCAAGACTATTTACAAAATTTGCTACCAAATCAGATCAAGGTACTGGTCTTGGTCTCTTTATAGTAAAGAAGATTATAGAAGCTCATGGTGGTAGGATATGGGCAGAAAATAATTCTAATGGAATAGGATCTACTTTTTATTTTACACTTCCCATAGTTAAAACTAGTGAGATAGTAATAAATAAGTAACATAATAAGAATGACTAAAAATCCATTTTATACTATGTCTTCATTAGCAACTAGAATCACAATTAGTTAACTATTTTATAAATTGTAAATTCCATAATTCTATAATAAAGCCAAATATTATTATCAATTTATTATAAAAATCTTCTATGCGCTCCAAATAAGAAATCCATCTTTTCGAGTTATTGTATCTATAGATTTTGATAAAAACTCATTTCTAATAAGTGTATTTTCATCTCCAACTATTATTGTTTTTCTCTTGCTTCTTGAAAATGCAACACATGATCTAGGAATATTAACAAAACCTATTGCTTCTTTGTAATTCTGTTTATTATTAGATCGAACCATTGATATTATTGTAACTTCTGCTTCTTGACCTTGAAATTCATCAATTGTTCCAATTCTTATTCCTTTTTGTAGATAAAAATTGCATAGTCTTTCTTGTTGCTTATATGGAGTTGTAACAATAATATCTTTAATTCCCATACTAAGACATCCATCAACAATCTCTTTGACAATTGCAACTTCTCCTTTGTTTGTAAAATGCTTTTCTTCTTTATAAATCCCATTAGTATCAACAAATACAACATTTTTCTCATGTTTTAATATTCTACATAAGTTATTATTTATACCACCATAACTCTTCTTTGCAATGTCTGCAGTTGATATATTCACAACTGAAAAATCTGCCTCAAGTTTGAAATCATAGTAAGGATTAATCAAATCTAAAATGTCTTTGTTAAACCTATATTCTCTTTTAAGTAACGTAGTTGGAAAATGGCCTAAGATACGGTTAAATAAACTTTCTGCTATATAATCATGGGATACTGGAGGCAGTTGTTTATCATCCCCGATTACAATAATTTTGCCACTATTATCTCTTAATGAGGAAAATAACATGCCCATTCTATCAAGACCAACTAGCCCTGCCTCATCTACTATAACTGCGCCAACTTCGATTATATTACCAAGATCTTTTGCACTATAATCAGTAGTTAATATGATTCTGGCATTCTGGAAAAAATCTTTGGCTATGGAAATCTTATTATAGAAATTATTATGTTCATTAGAATAACGCGAACTCCAATAGTCCTCTACTATATTGTCAAATGTATATTTGGCAAGGTGATTATATGTTCTATTTAGATTTGCAACGTTCCCATATCTAATAACAAATCCACTAGGTAATTGGATTTTCATACGTTGTAGGAGAGAGTCTATTTTCGATAAAATGCTATCAATCATTACATTGGTCGGTGCAGTAATTAGAATAGGAAAATAATCATCTTTTAAAAGATCAAAACAACAATGTGAAATAACCGTTGATTTTCCAGTACCCGGTGGCCCAGTAACCGGAACTGTTTTTTCAGAGTTTATTCTATATCTTGCTGCCTTTTGCTCCAAATTTTCAATTTCATCAAAAGATGGAAAAGCGAGGCCAGCATTCATTTTACCTGTACCACCCCATTGATATCAAGTAATTACCTTCATACTCACATCTGCATTATTTCTCCCTTGACTAACATTTTTTTTCTTTAATATTATATCATCAGCATAGGAAGAACATCTAAAGAAGCTATCAAGAAATTTCATTGATGTTAAACCACTGCTAAAGTTAAATCTGTCAATAGTAAGAGATGCTTTATCCCTATTGTCATATATAATATAATACAGATCATCCCTGTAAAATTCAAGAGAAATTGATTTTCTATCAATATCAATTTCTCTTATAACTGCATTAGGATTACTTCCCAAATTTGGATTGCCATCAGAAATAATAACATGTTCACCTATACTAAAATCTAAAAATTTGTCAAAAGAGTCATCACCTATTAAAATAAGTTTTCGTTTATCTAAATCGATGGATGAACTATCGATATATAAATTTGTAATAGCAGCCCCTTCTCTTTGTCTTTGCTCTGGAGATTGTAAAACTACATATACTTTCCATCTGTCATCAAGAGAAACCTCTTCTCTTATTCTTTTCGAAAGGCGAAATTCTATGTTTCTTTTTATTCTCTCACTTTCTGATAACGTATTATTGCTAACAAATGCCCAATTTAAGCATCCATCTCGTAACGGGCATTTAGGACAAAAGCCAGTTATTTGTGGAGAAATCTTTGACTTCCATATCTGTACATACTTGTCTATTGTTTCGAATACTTTTGCAAAATCAAATTTTTTTCTATTACCGTCTTTATCTGCAAATTGCCATGTATATTTAGGTGGTTCTTTAAGATTTAATGTTCTCATAAGTAAAAGAACCTCAGCATCAGCCTGAAGATTCCAGACAGCAGTTCTTGGTTGATAATTGCCTGTTTTTATTTGTACTATTTCCACTGATTCTTTTTCTAAATTAACTAAATCATCTGCAGATACATAAGAATTCAAATATTGATTTTGGTTATAGTGATCAAGTCGCTCTTCTCTTTCTTTTTTTGTAAGCTTAATTTTAAGTAAATCAAGTCGTCCTTCTAGTGGAATTTTGGTATTACGAATTGTAAATTCAGGTCTAAACAGAATTGTTTTAATTTCTTCTTCTTCTGCAAAAATTTGATCGATTAGTCGATCAGCTCTTATTTCTAAATCATCTAATATAGAAGGCAAAGGATTTTCTATATTTGAAATCATAAAGTGTTTCCAATTGATTCTTATGTCTCTTTTCGCATTGCGAATAAAAGTTTCTTTAGCTTTAGATCTTTTGGTTACAAAATGCGAAGGCGTTATAGTATTACTATTATTTTTTATAGATTGTGTAATTTCCATCAGAGATCTTAATATGATTCTATGAATTGCATTACCTATTACTCCATCGGCAGTAAAATTATCAGATTCCATGCCAAAGAAAGAGATATTATATGTAGCACGTTCACAGAAAGCCATATTAGCTATAGCGCTTATTCTAGGAATTACTACTGGATTTATCTGTCTTATAACATCTTTGGAAGTTAAAGTATAACCATTGTCAATACCATTATGATTGTTATCTATTCTAGAGGAGATATTTGTATTTGAAGAATTAAAAACAAAAGCATTAGTGCCGGAATTAACATTCCTCACATTATTATTGGCCATGTTTATATTAGCACTATTATTAAGGTACGGATCGAGATTGTTAATTGTCAAACGTCCATCACTCCGTGAGAAGGATTTTTATTATTAATTTTTAGTGAATTATCATAAATTGAAATATCTGTATCTATTAGAGAATATGTATCTGTTGGAAAGAAATCTTCAAGTTTTGAATAAGATGGTTTTGGCTTTTTATCCTTATTTAGTTGTTTTATTATGCTGATAGTTTCTTCAATAAACCACTTTACTATGATAAAGTTTTCATAATTGATATTTGCTTTGCAATTAATAATTCCCTGTTCATTTATGGTAATCTTTGGTACTGGTTTTCTAAGTCTCATTCCTGTAATGCCAATTGACGGTTTTAATGTTATATTCTCTATGTGGTCACCATTAATAATACGATTCTTTATTTCTTCATTAACTTCTTCTAACCTTAAATCATATTTCCCTCTTCCTGAATAATTAGCTGAAATTGTCTTTCCTCCTATTTTCATAGATGTTATTTGGCTTTGATTTGTTGGCCAATAGTCGTAGAGAGAGACAAGTAATTGTTGCATAATATTAGCTGATTCATTATAGATAAAATCACAAACCTTGTAATTTTTTTTAAATCCTATTGCTTTTAAATAATTGGAAAGAAAGTCATGAGCCTCATCTATGGATTTGACTTTACAAACTAATATTATGTTACTATTTGCAAAGGTATTTGAATCAATAATATATTTTAACTTTTGAGATTTTATGGCTGTAGTCTGTTGAGTTACTTGACCTATTTTTCCTTTATCTGTCACATTTTGACTTGTAATTTCATCAAGAATTTCATAATAAGGAATTGCTACAACTTTGAGATTTAAAATAGAAGGAATTGCATAACCTGACTGATAATTATTAGGTTCAAAATGAAATGGCTCTTGTAAAAGACAATCTGTAAAGATCTTAAACGCATAATCAAAATCAGAATTACCATAATTATATGTTTCCTCTTTTTGTATAGGTTTAATGAACTTAGAATTATTGGATGGATAAATATTAGTGATTCTAAATGGAAAAATAGAAGAAAATTCTACTTCATTTCCTTGGTTATTAGAGGATTGCAATTTTTATACATCTCCAATGCTTGAATCAATATTTACCATTTCCTTCACATCAGACCCATTTTTTCTCTCTATTTCTACTGAACCTAAATCTATTAGTTCTAATGCACATCTGATAGGTTTTTGTATAGTATAATAAACTCGCAGTCCTATACGGTCTTGCTTGATTATATTATCATTAATCAAATCTTTAAAATGATAAGCAAGAGTAGATCTTGCCATATTTGAGAATTGAGAAATGATCTTTTTTCGCTCTACCCTTTCCCCATCAATATAATACTGTCTTAGAATTTCAACTAGAATCTTATATTTAGTACCATCTAAATTTAAGTTTCGTTCTACGATTTTTTTGGCTAAGGTGAATCCTTCAATATATGCCACTCTTTCAATAATTTTTTTTTCTATTTTGTTAATATTGGCTTGATATGCCATCTTTAAGCATGATAGTATAAAGAAACTTGTTAACCCAGGTAATCCAAGAGAATAATTAACTATTTGGTCTAAAGAATAATCATCAAACAAAGTTAATTGTTTGGTATTTGATTTTAATGTATTTCTTGTAGATTCTAGAATAATTTTTATTATTTCTTCTTCTTCCCTTATACCAAGCCAAAAAACATCTCCAAATATTTTTTTTAGTCTTTCATTGCTTATTATATAAGAATACGTTAAATTAGTAATACAGTAGATAAAAGTCGGAATCTTAAATCCATCAAATCTTATTGCATTGCAATATTGTATTGCATTTGAAATGAATGAATCTGCATCATCAACAAGAATTATTCTACTATTTTGGAAATCAACCTCTTTTATCCATTGTTGAAAATTATCAATTCTATCTGAATTGTCATCAATTTCCTCTTCCTCTGTTGAAAATCCAGACCATCTATCCGATGCATTAACATATAAAGAAAAATTTTGATTAAAGCTTTTATTCATGAAATTTTCAATTATTTTTAAGATTGTTGTTCTACCAGAGCATTCTGGACCTACTAAAATAAGATGTCTTTCATTTTTATGGCAAGCACCTATTCTTTCAGCTAATTTAGTTATTATGACTCTGGTACTTTTAACTATTTGTTTTTGATTATTTATTAAGATATTAGAATCAAAAGGATTACCAATAAAATCGAAAAAATCGAAAAAGTTTGATTGCGATTGTCCTCTTATTATACCTCGATTAAAGGCTTCTTTAACCGATAAATACAAATTTTCTTCATTATCAATTGGTTTAGACAATTCGATTTTTTCGACTCTATTGACTTTATAGTAACAGATTAGTATAAAGTTTTCTATAAAAATGCTTTATTTATTTACGATATTTAGTATTTGTTAAATGATCTAAAGAATACACATTAACGATAGTAAGGATGATAATGAGCTATATAGCTAAAACACTATGTTAAAAATTCCTAATAATCCTCTATGTAATGGAAATCCTGCCCCTCCGAAGTTATCAAGTACAATTAAAGTAATCCAGTTAACTGGCGATATTGACAGAGAGACTGGGAAAGAGACTCTAAATCAAACAGGTAAGCGTTTTGGAATATATGGAACCGATTTAGGAGTATCTTTTATTCATAACGGACGACTTTACTTTTTGTTTGGTGATACTAATAGACGTGATCCAGATACAGGACTTCCAGCATCAGCTTTTCCTGGTGAAGATTTTAATGAAGAACTTACCGATTTGGATGCTATAGCTTATACAACTAGCGATAGAGCATATAATGGAATAACTCTTACTTTTAACTTAGATTATCCTCATGTAGATGATATTGTTCAATTAACTGGAGAGCATCCCATAGATGGAATAAGCCTAAATAAAGAGATGTATGTATTTTTTACTACTGATCTGCAACCTGATGCGCTAGTACCTACTCGAACAGTATTGGTAAAATCTAATGATGATGGAATATCTTTTGGAAAATCACTTTATACATTTTCTACTAGTAAATTCATTCATATTTCCTGTGAGATTATAAATAATGAAAAAATAGATGGACTTCCTATTAATAGCGGCAAAGGATTATTGATTTGGGGAAGTAGTGTACATCGTAAAAGCGATGTTTTTTTAGCACATATGCCTTTAAATGAAATAACAAATAAATCCTCAATTCGCTACTTTGCAGGTTTTGCGTCATCTGATTCAAAAAAAGCTTTATGGAAAACCAAAGAAGAAGAAGCGAAACCATTATTTAAAGCAGAATGCATAGGTGAATTATCAGTCAGATGGAATTATTATCTTAATAAATGGATTATGCTTTATAATTGCGATCTTTGTAACACAATAGGAGTTTTAATTCGCTTAGCAGATAATCCATGGGGCCCTTGGTCGTCCCCAAAGATAATCTTTGATCCAAAAGACGGATATGGTAAATTTATCCATAGTCCAGGAAATGATAATATTTATGATAAAGGTCGTAATAGACCTTCTGATTGGGGAGCAGTATATGGACCATACCAGATAACTCCTTATTCCACGGGCATAAAATATCGTTATACAAAAATATACTTTACCCTGTCTACTTGGAATCCATATCAGGTAATACAAATGTCAGCAATAATTACTAGTGATGAAGAAGAGGAAAATCCTAACCTTTATGCAAATAATATAAATGATAGAAATGATCGAAAATATGCCCATATTTCTGTTGTATTAGCACATTTAGCCAAAACAAACAATATTTTCTTTGAAAACTATATACAAAATAGTATATACATTTCAGATCACATTGAATGGTCACAATTCCATTCTCATCTTGAATTACGAATAGAACTTAAAAATAAGTTTTTACAATTAATTAGTAACATTGCATCTGATGATAATAAAGCTGATATATATGTTACCGTTTTAATACAACTTTTGAAATTAACATATGATTATGACAGATTTACCAATATTCCTAATTATGCAATACATAAAAAATGGGCTGTTAATGCCATACATAAAGGATATTCATATCTACTAATTGAGCAATTAAATCAGATAATAGAAGAGAAAGATTTTCTTCCAGATAAAGATTATTTATGCTATGCATATGGACCTGACGATTCTAATGATCACAAATATGCAAGAATTAGTCTTCTCGAATCCAAAATTGGAAATGATGTAAATATATCATGGGATCTCCCAAATCAAGGCCTACTAGATAATAATTTTCATATTGCATGGGCAAAATTTCATTCAGTAGATGAGATGAGAGAAGAGATTTTGAACAAATTTTATCAAATAATCAATAAATTCCAAGATATAGAATTTATAGCCAACATATTTGTACAAATAATTAGTGTAATAATCGAACTTACTTACCGTAATGATGATGATAAGTTGCTTGATTATTCACGTGTATATGAATGGGCATTATTAAATTTGAAACAAAACAAGCCAGATTTGATGGTTACAATGATTTCCAGATATATTAACAACGAGAATTTTCTCGCTTCTATTCCAACAATCTAATAGCCTCAAATTTCATATAGATAACATACCAATGACAAAAAAGAAATACAATCAATTACTAAAATAAAAATAAAATAATAATCTTAATGGATACTATAAAATACCAATTAGATGTTATAAAACACTTTTTACCATTATAAAAATACCATTTTTATAATTCATTATTTACAGTTATCGGAAAATATTAAATTAATAATAAGAATACTAGTCCGATAACAAATATACTATTTTTTATTTGAAGCTAAGACAATAAAGAATAGACATGCTTTATAAAAACTTCTTTTGGAACCTCTTTTGAAACATAACATTCTTCTCCTAATTCCGGATGTATTTCTGCTAACACTTTGTAATTTATTATTGATGAAGTCATAAAGCAGACCCGAAATTCTTTTGGTGTATCTTCTACGTTTTTTGATATTTCATGTAATTTATCGTAAAGCTTAAATCCATAAATTACAGACATTCTAAAACCAATAAATACTAGATCATAGTTAATTGGTTTAAAATTTACTTCTGCCAATAATGGATCGTTTATAAAAGTTAAATTAAATCCTTCATCTTCTAACCATCTTTTGTATTTCAAAGAAGTATTAACATCATCATCAACTACTAAGATATTTTCATTAATTATAGTGTAAATTTGAAAATATTAAAAACTTTTTATTTTTTACTTTATTTTTACTACAAAATTTTCAAAAAACTAGCTGACTATTTCCTGTAAGAGATAATAAATAAGTTTTTGCTCCATTAATCTCTAAATCTTATTATCAATTACCATTTAAGGCTTAAATCCTTTTAATCAGAAATATGGCAGGCCATTTTAAGTGATTATACTAAGATGTATATTTACAACTAGTTAGGATTCAAAATAAGGGATAGTTGATAAAGATTTTATCTCACATTAGATAATTATATTTATTTTTCAATTGCTCTACGTATTAGAAATGATAAAATGTTATTTTGTTATTATATTTGTATAATATTTATTATAATGTCTATGTAATAATTATATTTTTCATATTAAGAAACATTAATTGTCCTGAATTCTAGAAATTCCATTTAATCAGAGAGAAATTCAGTTAAAGATGATACATATCAGAGAACATTGCGAAGTTACTAGTTACAGTAAAACAATGATTGTATATTTAACGGCCAATTGAAAATTTGAAGTAATTACATAAATAAGACTATTTTAATACTTTAGTCGTTTTTAGACAATCTGAAATTTCCTTATTTTCTTTTATTTCAATTACTATAACTACCATTTAATGAATTCTATTTTATGTTCCTGGCGGTAGAAAATAGTTTGATAACGATGAACCATGATGATGTACAATTAACCATTCTTTTTGGCTGCTATCATATTCAAATATATTAGTTGCAACTACACCCGATTGGATTTTCATTTCATTTATAATCATTTCTATGTTCTCTAAACATGTTATTACAGCAATAACCTCTTGATATAATCTGGTTTTTGAGTTAGTAATTGTAAATTTAATATTTTCTGTATTAGCAAATATTGTTACCCAACTTTCACGAATTGCTATCCAGCCAACAAACATCTCCCAACCTGGATGTATACATATACAATCATCTTTATGACTCCATACACTTTCCATCATAGTGATTGATAGATTCTCAAATGCATCATAAAATTTGGCATTGGTATTTTCTATATCTTTTAACATATTATTGACTAATTACTTTTCAACTATAATATTAATATTAAAAAACAAAGTATTGTAAAAATTAAAAAATATAGACTAACAAGATAAATGGAATCTTTAATTGTTGAATATAATGTATATACAAATAAAATGAGAAAGTTATTTTATCAATAAATAGCAAAAATACGATCCAGCTCATACATATAATATTTTAATATTTTAATTATCTTGTTAGTGCACATCTACATATATTACAGAATTTAGAATTTTCAGGATAAGTATTCTTGTATTTAAGGCAAGTAAGATTGTCATTGTTTTCCCTTCTTAGTCTTAAGAATGGCGACGAAGAGTTCTCTTTTTTAACTTCATAGAAGAATTTTTTATGTATATTTATTTTAATATTTATAGTTATTATTATTTTGTAAATTTTTTAATAAATAATAAAGAAATACTATAGACAAACTAAATATTGCATTTAGGTCTTATACATAGAAGGGAAAAGTTGACATGACAATAATAATAAGTAAAAATGAAGAATTTACAACGCTATTACAAAATAAACTTAAGGAAAGATATGAACAGAGAAGGAGATTAGATAATAAGGTTCATGTATCAGATATTATTCCTACTACATGCATAAGAAAGCAATATTATGCTCGTAAAATCCCTGAATTAGATACTATAACAAATGAAACTGTACAACATTTTGTAAGAGGAGAAGCAAGTGAATTTGTTATTACTAGTCTGGCAGATCTTGGAGTATCACAATCAGAATTAGAAATGGATGGATTGATTGGACGTCCTGATATAATGAATTCCACTATTATTGTTGAATTAAAGGATACAATGAGTAATAACAGATTAAATGTTACCGATGATAAATTTAAATCATATTTAAGGCAATTACTATATTATCTAGTAATAACAGGAATAGAAAAAGGAATTATTTCTATCAAATACAATATGAAAGAATTAAAATGGATTAAAAGTGACTCTAAAGGAGATTATTTTTTTAGGCCTTTTAATTCAAAATCTGCTGAAATAGAAAGCTGGGAAGTATATCTACCAGCTAATGATGTTACAAGAGAGATATTAAAAAATGAAATGATTAGAAGAAAGAATCTTTATCTCAAAGCCTTAGAGAATGAAGATGTATCCATATTACCAAGACTTTCAGAAAAAATAAGAAACCGAAAATGTCCTTGGTGTAAATTTTATGACATTTGTATGGATAATAAGAATGACGAAACTGAGGAGGCTAGAGAAATGGCAGCTGAAATAGACATTTTAGATATACCAGGTGTTATAGAGTTAAAGCTTAATCATAATACCATTTAATTAACTACATTCAAAAATTCATTGGGACATTACAAGGCCAAATAGATAAAAAGGGGGTTTTTATTATTAAAAATTTTTATATAGAATCTAGAAAAATGTACAACTACCACTATACATAGCAAAATAGTTTTAACTGATAAAATACAATTAACTGAAAATATATAATAATAACAATATTACCAGAATAATCTTAACATATTAGATCAAAATTTCATGGATTATTTCAAAAATTAATGAAGTTGGTATTTAATAATTTGAAATTATTTATTTTATTGTTAAACTTCCTGTCATGAATGGATGAACCATACAATAGTAGGGATATGTTCCGGCATCAATGTTTGTAGTCTCTAATACTGTTGATTCTCCTCCCATAATTATACTGGTATCAAAGATCTTGGCAGAATTTGGATCTGTTGAACTTTCACCATTTGTAACTGTATGAGGCATTGTATCTACATTGTCCACAAGTATTGTATTACCCTTTGTAACTGTTAGTTCATCAGGTTCGTAATCAGGATTCCCTTGTGTTGCTGACCCTTCAAGAATTGTCAATGTAACATCCGCTGTTCCTCCTGTTGCTTGTGGTTGTTGCTGTTGCTGCTGCTGTTGCTGCTGCTGCTGCTGCTGTTGTTGTTGTTGTTGCTGCTGCTGCTGTTGTTGTTGTTGTTGTATTGTTCCTGAAGTAGTAGCATTACCTGATGAGCCAGATGTAGTAGTAGTGGTGTTTGTTGTTGATGGTTGTTGTAAATTAGAAGTTTCCGTTGTATTTGATTCCATTACCTCGCGAAGAGAAGGGGGAATTTCATTAGCTTCACCAGTCTCTTCTTCTAAAGGAGGTAGATTATATTTTTCACGAAGCATTTCTTGTTGATTTGTTAAAACATCATTAGAAAAGGAAGGACCTATGTATCCAAAGGTTGCCCATAATATATAAACAACAATAAGAGACATAGCCATAACTCCTAATGGAAATCCATAATCTTGGATCTTCTTAAATTTATTAACTGATTTTTCTGGTAGTCCCTTTTCGCTATTACTCACTAGTTAAATAAAACAAAAGGCTCATATTAAGATTATTTGCATAGTCATAAAACAAAATTGGGATAAATCAGAAGCTATCTAAATTACCAAAAAATAAATTATTTTTTCTTCTTTATCTGATCTAACAAAATATGAAAATTTTAATTCACATACAAATCACCTAAGGCAAAGTCGAGTATCTTAATATCATCTATTGTAAATGTATCTAGTCTAAACTCATATAAATAACATTTTTTATATAACTAAAAACTATACTATACTAAAAGAAATTGAAATTTTATAAATTAATTTAGCTTTAATTGCTATGATATGTTTAAAATTAGGATAATTAAATTACATATAAAATATTTTTAAAATTTATAAATTTTTTATCTTCTGTTTTTTTTTGGCCTAAAACCATTCTCGATTAATACCTTATATATTTCAGGTACTGCAAAACAAAATCCAATATGTAGACAATCAATTTTTTCACAAAAATCACATTGTAGTTCTTTCTTTTTTGAATTTATATATATTGTAACAAGTCTATTCATCGTATTATCTTTAACAGCTATATGATTATCTATAGCGGAAGTAAATTCCAGAAATGGGCCATACTCTGTAATTTGTTTATTAAATGCTATTGTATTTTTTAAAATGAGATCCAAATAAGCTGTGAATTTTTGATTAGATGGTCTTTTTTTATCATTATTATATAAATTTAATAAATTGTTTTTGACATCTTCTCTTATTTGTACAGTTGACCATCCTTTCTTTTGTGGCATTTATATGTATTAATTAGGTTAAAGTATGATATAATCTTTATTTAATTAAAAATAATATTTTAACTTTAATTTTTAGGTTAAATTAACATAAAGGTTAAGTAGTACAGTTAGGTTAAAGTAGGTTAATGTCTAAAGATTTAATAGTAAGAATTGCACATAATTTAGTTAAAACAATAGAAGAAAATAACAACTTTAATAAAATAATTTATGAAAAAAAACATATATTCAAAATATATGTGCATATTTTTATTATTAAAAATATAGGCGATATATTTCAAATGTCTTATAAATTAAAAATATTATATTTTCTAACAGTACACTATTACTTATTTTCTCCTATATTAATAAAGGATTTTAGAAAAATTATCAATAACAAAACACAAAAACAAAAACAACAAACAAGATGAGATGAAATAGATGGGAAGAACAATTCCATCATTTAGAATAGCTACACCTATGGAAGAAAATAAATGGAAAACCTATCGAAAACATTTAAAGAAAAAAGAACAAAAAGTTTTTACAAATATGTTTTCAATTGCATATTTTTTTAATTCTGCATATTCATATACTACAAATCCATTAAGAATAAACCCAATTTTATTTTCAATTGTTTTGTATCATCAAAAAAGGATAACATCATCATTAAAAAAAAGGAGGAAATATCTTTTTTTCAACTCTCTCTATCAAAGGTGAAATGCAAAATCAGTTCCAATCTTTTTCCATATGATGATATTATTACAAAAGAAATTGACTCTTGGAAAAGTTATGCAGAATGCTTAAGAAAACAAGATAGAGAATTGTTTTATAAAATGTTAAATAGCTGTTACAAATATTCCTCCTCAATCAATGTAAAAGGAAAAGAATATTCTGCTACTTCAATTCTTATGACAATTTTATTGGAACATCATAAAAATTTACTACTAACAAAGAAAATTGAAAATGATATAATAATAAAATACAGAGGTGAATAGTAAAAATTACTATCATTGGTTGGCTATTTGATGCATATCCATCACAAGATAACAGTAAAATGATCTTTTGGGTTAAATTAAAAGATTCAAAAGTAAGTGATAGAAAGAATGGATATATTCGTATTGAAGATGAATGGCAAAAATTTTTTTACATTGCTTCTAATAATAAATCAAACCTTGAACAAATAATTCAAAATGATAGTATTTCATCTCTAATTAGATCATATGACTTTGTTAAAAGATTTGAAAGAATAACAGATACAAAAAAATCTATTGTATTAAAACTTTTGTCATTTGATGGAAATTTAAAGTTAGCAAATATAATTGAAAAAATGAATGGATACCAAGACTTTAGACTATATAATGTTGATTTACTAGCTGAACAACAATATTTCTTTGAACATGGCATTTTTCCATTAGGATTTTTTGAGATAAATGAGAATTTGAATTTAACTTGGAATTCAAAAAATGATAACGTATCATCAACTAAGTATCGGTTGCCATGTTTTAAAAAGATTCACATTAAGCTTAACTTTCCAAATGGTAAAATTGTAAAACCAACAGATGAATTAAATTCTATTAATATTATATATTATAATGATAATAATAGATCTGAAAACAACAAAAATCAGATTATAGATATTACAGGCAAGTCAGAAAAAAAAATATTGCAAGAATTAATAAAAATTGTTCGAAATATAGATCCAGATTTTATTTTTACTGACGATGGTGACTCCTTTACATTTCCTTATTTAATTTATAGATCAAAAATAAATGAAATTGATTTGTACCTTAGCAGAGACAATATACCTTTAACAAGTCCTAAAAGAAAAGGAACTACTTTTTTTTCTTATGGTAGAACCTATTTTAAGCCATCGACCATCAAATTATTTGGACGAATCCATATTGACAAAAGTAATTCCTTTACAATCAGAACTGGTTCAGATTTGGAAGGTTTATTTGAAATATCAAGATTGTGTAGAATTCCATTGCATGAAGCTTCACGAGCTTCAATTGGAAAGTGTTTAACGAGCCTACACCTTTATAATGCAACAAAAAATGATTTACTGATACCTTGGAAACCTGTAATAAATGAACATCCTAAAAATATAATGGAACTTTTTATAGCAGACAGAGGCGGTCTAATATTAGAACCTGAAGCTGGCGTATATGAAAAAGTAGCAGAATTTGATTTTGTATCTCTTTATCCAAATATAATGTTAAAGAGAAATATTTCAGCAGAGACCGTATCCTGTGAATGTTGTTTTGACAATCCTAAATTTATAGTACCAGAGGTAAATTATCATATTTGTAATAAAAAAGGATTGATACCATCATCTTTAAAAATAGTATTAGAGAAACGATTAATGTATAAAGATTTAAAAAATAAATCAACAGATCCATCCTTAAAAAATCTTTATGATAAAAGACAATCAGCTCTAAAATGGATACTTGTAACCTCTTTTGGATATCTCGGATTTAGTAATGCAAAGTTTGGAAGAATAGATGCTCACATAGCTGTTTGTGCTTTTGCAAGAAATATTCTTTCTCATATGATGCATATTGCTGAAGATATGGATTTTGATGTCTTGCATGGAATAGTAGATTCAATTTGGATAAAAAAAGATAAGGCTACTAAAAATGATTATTTTAAATTAAAAGAGACTATAGAAAATATTACAGAATTTGACATCTCATTTGAAGGAATATACAAATGGATTGCATTTCTTCCTTCTGAAATAAACTCTCATGTTTCCGTACTAAATAGATACTTTGGAGTTTTTGAAGATGGAACTTTAAAATCAAGAGGAATAGAAACAAGAAGACATGATATACCTCAATTTATAGCACAGTGTCAAAAGGAAGTTTTAAAAATAATGTCTAATGCAGATTCTATTCAAGACATTAAACAAAATAAATTATCTTTGATTACCAAAAAAATTGATGTTTTTCTTTCTTTATTAAAAGAACGTAAGGTACTACATGAAGATCTTGTTTTTACTAAGATCTTATCAAAAGACTATAATCAATACAATGACAGAAATACATTAGAAAATAGTGTTTTAAAACAACTTGAATTAAATGGTGAATATCTAAAAGCTGGTCAAATTTTACAATATATCATAACAGATTACGATGGATCTTTATTAAAACGTGCAGTTCCTATTCAATTAGTAGACTATAGAACTAATTATGACATAAAAAGATATTCTAAATTATTAATTGACACTTGTAATACTGTATTAAAACCATTTGGGATCCTATTGGATCAAAATCAATCATGATACAAATAAGAAATTATGTTGACTGTATCAAAATTACATAAAGGTTTTTTTTAACTATTATTTCTAAGAGAGCAAATACACTACTATATAGGCTTATTAAACATATAAGATATTTATTTTAAAAGATTTTTTTATATTTATCATTGAGTTAGTTAGTTAGTAGTTATACTAATATTCTTATAATGTTATAACTATTTATGAATGACATAAACCACAAAGAGTTTAACAATGTTGTATTTTCACAAGATAAAAGCTTAGTATTATTTTATGCAGATTGGTGTCCTCATTGTATGAACTTTATGCCAATTTTTGAATCAAAAGAAGATCAAAACAATCAAAATTATACATTTTATAGAGTAAAAGTAAATGATGACGAAAATCCTTTGTGGGATAAATTTAATATTGATGCTATTCCTACCTTAATGGCATTTGAAAAAGATAAGATAGTCTCACGCAGGAATGCGAAAATGGGTATGGGGTTATCGAAATCTGACATTGATTCACTACTCTTAGAATTAAAATGGAATTAGATTGAAAGTGGAATTAATCATTGTTATATTGTGATTGTTGTTTCTATGTCACTTCTAATTTATTGACAAGAATTGACAAACAGTATAAATATCAACTAAATATGACTGCGAATAAATAAAAGAAATTGCGTTTTTAATATATACATATTCATTGATATAGTAATTAATGTTTAATTTTATATTAATGGTTTATAGCGTATTTGGCGATATTTTTTACTTAATTTATAAATAATTTTAAAAGATCAAAAAACAATGTTATAGGATGTATAATATAATTATATAATATAATAATAAAAAGACTTTTACTATTTCAAATATTCATTATTGATATATAGAACCATGGCAAAAATAGTTGACCATTTTCTGTAAACGTTTAGATGTACTCATATAATAAAAAATAGGTTTAGAGGATTGTCAAAATAGTCATGTTCTAGTTTTGAAAACATATCATTCTTTTATTCTTCTCTACAATAAAAGTGAATATATTTTGTAAAGTGGTGAAATCATTTATAACAGTTTATTTTATCTTATTTATTAGAGATTCAATATCAGTAGAGGAATTATTTTCTGTTACATTTTTGATTTTATTAATTTCATTATCAAACCAGTTTTCTACTACTATAGGATCCTCTTTAATCTTTGACTTTATTTCAAGTAATTCTTTAATTCTGTTATTTTTGATTTCTTCAACCTTGGAGAATGAGAGAGCAAGCGCAGCCTGAATAAATTTTGAAGTAAAATTCATCCTTTATCCTCTTTCTATATTATTCCAAACAGGAATCTCAATAACAGAATTAAAATTATTATTCCTGCAACTATAGATATTATTGTCCAAATCATTATTAACTATTCAATAACAAAAGATTTAAATCTTGTAAAATAATTTTATTATTTTTATAATAATAAAAATCATAGTGAAAATTATTCTTTCTAGAAGTTAATGGAAAATGAATTATAGTACACCTGACAGATTCAAATATGATTCACCTCTGTAATTTCAATATACACCTTAAGGTAAAGTGAAGAAAGTTAAATACTACTTCTACTTATATGATACTCGGAAAAAGAATATTATAAAATTTAAAAAATCTAATTCTATAATACTTTTAATATATCTATTTTTTCAGGTATTCTATCCAAACAATACATACTAATAATATAAAATATAATAGAAATAGAACTATTAATAAATCAAATATAATATAGTAATAGTAATGGAGGTATTATTAAATATCAAACAATAATAATTATTACATATTATTGGTTGAGGATGAAAAAGATGTTCTTGAACTCTTTGATGATTATTTAACATCAAATGGGTATAATACAATCTCTTTTGATAGTCCTCTTAAGGCATTAGAATACTTTTATCAAAATATAGGCAATTGTTCTATGGTTATTACAGATTATAAAATGCCAGAAATGTCTGGCTTAGATTTATTAAAAAAAATAAGGGAGAAAGATACCGATTGCAAAATAAAAACAATGATTATTAGTGCGTATACGAAAACAGATATTCCATATGAATTATCATATATTATGAAAATTGACAAAATACTAGAAAAGCCTGTATATCTTGACAATTTAAAAGAAGAAATAAAAAGATTAATAACAAATTAGTATATTAAAATATTCGGGAATGATTGTTACAATTAATATGAATATAAACAAATGTACCAAACATTTACGTTATTAACTATTTTGCTAGATAGCGAATCACTAAATCTACATTAACTAAATTATACGATCCTACAAAATCGTTCATTTTTGCAGATTTAAAAAACTATTTATGTATATAGTTTTCAAATTTGAGTTTCTTTATTATTTTTATATATTTCTATTCCACATTGAATCAAGATAATTGACTGTAAGGTTTCTTATTATTATTCTCAATGGTTATACAGAACAAGCTACTCAATTACTCTTTAATATTCACTTAATGGTCAATGAATCAAATACAAGTTTCAGATTATTTATATGAAAAATGGAAAATAAACTTTATTATATTTATGCTATCGCCTTTAGCACTGAATTTTGCAATTTATTGTAACATCCTAAAATTTAGTTTTGATTTCCTCTTTTTATTACATTATCAATAGTCTTTTAGAATTCCTTTTATATATCCTAAATTTAACAAGATGTATATATATATGTCAATTCACATAGACAAAAAATTTGAATTCCCCGGAAGTATTTCACATGCCTCTCCAAGATTGAAATTTACTATTCTTCATATGTATTTAAAGATCAATCCAGACTTTGAAAAAAAACAGCTTTTAGATTGCGAAGAAAAATTACTATTGAAAGCTAAACAAAATATTAATGAGATAACACTTGATATAGCAGAATTAAAGATAAAGCAAATCTGGTCAGACAATATTAAGATTGAAAAGTATCAAACTTTTGAAAAGGAAGATAAGCTAATAATTAAATTTAAAGATATAGTAAAAAGAGATTTCGAATTTGACATACAAATAAAGTATTCTGCTGGGTACCAATTATCATCAGAGAATCCAAATATCACATTTAAAAGTCCAAGAAGTGGATTTCACTTCATAATACCAGACTCTTCTTATGGCTCTTCTGCTATCCAATCCTGGACTCAAGGTGAAACTATGGAATCAAGATATTGGTTTCCCTGTATTGATGATCCTCAGGTCAAATTTTCTAGAGAAATAGAAGTCATAGCTCCAGATGATGAATATTTAGTTATCTCTAATGGCACTTATGAAAAAGATGGAAATAAGTGGAAATGGAAGGAATCCACTCCTAATCCTGCTTATCTCACTTCAATTGTAATAGGAAAATTTCACAAATACAAAGATACAAGTAGAAATATTTCCTTAGAGTATTATTGGCCCAAAGATATTCCTAATGGTTATGATCCAATGCTGACATTTGGAGAAACTCCTCAAATGATGGATTTTTTTCAAGAATATCTAGATACACAATACCCTTATGAGAAGTATTGGCAAGTAGCAGTGGACAAGTTTGAGTTTGGTGGAATGGAAAATACAAGTTGTTCCACATTGACAAGTAATATTTTACACGATAGCCGAGCTTCATTAGATTATTCAAGGGATATTATAGTTGTAGCACATGAACTTGCACATCAATGGTTTGGAGATTTAGTAACTTGCAAGAATTGGTCGCATATATGGCTAAATGAAGGATTTGCAAATTATTTTGAATCCCTATATTGGAAACATAGGTATAGGCAAAAATACCATGAAAAGGATACAAATGATGAATTCTTATATAAAATAATGCAAATGACTGATGACTATATTGATGAAGCAAATAGTTTATACAAAAGGCCTATAGTCACAAACATTTACAAGCACCCAGATGAATTGTTTGATAGTCACTCATATGAAAAAGGTGGATTAGTATTATACATGCTTAGTAATTTAATAGGCGAAGATAATTTTAAAAAAGCAATAAAAAAATATTTAGATACATATAAGAAACATAGTACTGAAACTGAAGATTTCCAAAAAATTTGTGAAGATATCTACGGAGAAGATCTACAACAATTTTTTTATCAATGGTTATATACAGCTGGTCATCCAGAACTTGAAATACAATTTTCGTTAGAGAAAGAAAAAAGTCAAGAAGGACAAATTAGAAAAATAAAAGCCAAAGTTACTCAGATACAACAGAAGGACTTCATTTTTAGTTTTCCTCTAGAGATGAGACTAGTATGCACTAATCACAAAAATGGTGAAATACTGATAGATCAAATTGAAAACATAGAAATTAACAAAAAAGTTACTGACTATACATTTAAAAAAGAGATAAATAGTGATGCAATAATTGAATGGATATCCATTGATCCAAAATTAAAGGTCTTAAAGGAGATAAAATCCATTGTTATAAACAACCAGAATAAACAATTTAATTTAACTAATATTCTAGAAAAACCATTAAAAAGTGATAAAACAACTATTGCAGAAAGAATTTCGTCACTTCGATTATTGAAAGATTGTTATACTAAGGAGATTGTAGGTTTAGTGAAAGATGTCATTCTTACTGATCGTTTTTATGGTGTCTCTGTAGAAGCAGCAAATGTTCTTGGTTCATATCATGATAAAAAGAATTACATTAAGGATAATGATGCTTATGAAGGTTTAGAAAAATGTTTAATCAATAAAATTTTTCTGAATCTCTCTCCACAAATCAAAAGATCTATAATAAGCAATATTGGGCTATTTGAAAGAAAAGAAACTCTAGAATTGAAGGACAATGATGAAAACTTTTTGCTTAAAGCTTTATTGGATGATAAAAGTTATGCTGTGGGACATGCCACTGCAACCACGATAGGAAAATGTATCAAACACCTTTCTAACGGAGATCAATACAAATTACAAATGGTAAATGAATTAAAAGATAAAATTAATTTAAGTACATTCCAAGATCAGGTAGCCCAAGGAGCGATTAATGGTTTAGGGGAACTAGCAAATGATGAAAATATAGACCTTGTTCATGAAATTGCAATGTTATTAATTCATAAAAGTAGCAAATTTGATTCTAACTCTAATCTTGCTAATAGGTATTATGTAAGAGCAGCTGCAATCCTTGCTTTGGGTAAATTTTTAGTTACTAAAAATGAAAAAATAGTAAATGATACCATCATGAAGGCAAAAGCTGAAAAGATGAATAAAGATGTCTTTGAACATCTCCTTAAATTGTTAAGTGATGAAAGTCGCAGAATAAAAAATAATGTTTGTACTGCTTTAGCGGATAAAGATGCAAAAGTAACCAAACCAACTGTGCAATTAACAAAAAGCATAGAGAGTCTACAATCAATCGCAGAAAAAGATGTAGATGGATTTGTAAGGAGAGTTGCTGAAGTAAACCTCAATTTAATAAGAGAATGGCTAAAAGAATGGACAGCTACGCCACCTGAATTAGAAATTAACATTCGAAAAGAAGTGGCTCCTAAAAAGAAAGAAGAAATACCAGATGAGGAAAAAGAAGAAGTAAGAAAAGAGAGAAGTGAAAAGAATAACGAGTATGAAAGAATTCAAAGAACAGCAAATAAAGATGTATTAGAATATTAATAGAATACTATAGCAAGTTTGAATAATGGAAGCTATATGATTAATTCCTTAGATAAGAAAATAGTAATTAAATAGGTTTAGCATTACAACTAAGGTATTATCAATCACATATGAACAAGTATTATAATATAAAATTACCTTTGATATAGAATATAATTACATAGTATACTTATTAATTATTATTAATTTTTTTTGATATAATAAATATTTAATTAATAGAATTAAATCTAAAATATCATTAACAAATATACGTATTATAGATATACATTTTTTAAAAGATATATGTAATGGATCATAAACCAAAAGGAGAAATTAATAAAATAACTGATATGCTAAATCCAGACGAAAAAATATTACTTGTTGCAAGACAGTCAAGAATAAAACCAGGTGGTTCTTATTTTACACCAAATACCATTTACGCAACAGATAGAAGAATAATAATAAGAGATCCATATATGCTTGGGTTAAAAGCAAATATAATTGATATTCCTTATGATATAATTACAAGTTTAAAGCTTGAAAAAGGGCTGTTATCATCTACAATAAGATTTAAGGCTCCTGGATTAATGAGCTCGAATAAATTAGGAATGATGGATAGTATAGTTGAAGGTGAAGATGATCCAACAGGTATAATTGAAGCTATTCCAAAAGATAAAGCAGAAGATTTGTTAGAAATAATTCGTTCAGGAATGAAAGATGATCGTAAATCAGCACCTTCAGAAAAATACGAATATTCCAAATTACTTGATTCAAAAGAGTATACCCCATCTTCTGATCAAACAGTAGTATCAATTGCAGATGAATTACAGAAACTTGTGAAACTGAAAGAAGAAAGAATATTAACTGAAGAAGAATTTAATCATATGAAACAAGTTTTAATTAAGAACAATAGGAAATAATAGAAATTTCCTAATAACCATTCAACCTATTATTATTATTATTATTATTGCCTACTCAATACTATTGAGTAAAATAGTATGATATTAAACATGTAGCATAATAATTTCAAAATATATAAAATAAAATTTTAAGATTGTTTTGATACATTATAATTATGAAATGTTTATCTTTAAAACAACCATATGCAGATTTGTTAGCTCTTGGTGAAAAGACAATTGAATTAAGAAAATGGAATACTAAATTTAGAGGAGAATTTCTAATTCATGCATCAAAGAATATTGATATAGAAGCTTGTGAAAGACTAAATATTAATGGTAATGAATTTACTAAAGGGACAATAATTGGCTCTGCTTTTTTATATGATGTTAAGCAATATAACAATAAAGAAGAGTTTAACAAAGATAGAGACAAGCATTTTTCTATCGTTAGTAAATATTTTGAAGGTTATAAATATTGTTTTTTAATTAGAAATGCTAAGGTGTTAAAGAAACCGATTCCTTATCCTGGAAAATTAAAATTCTTTGAAGTTAACAATTTATTATTATCAAAACAATAAAATTTTAAAAAATTGATGTCATCTATCCAAAATATCAGCTCTTACTAGGGATTCTAAATTTTTTTATTAATTAGTTACAAATTGATTAAAACTAAAAGATATGTAGCTTCCTTTGCCTTGTATTGTGACTTAATTGTAGGAATAATAAAGAAACATATAACTATTCTAGCATTTAATTTATAAAATTACAATAAATTGTAACTATAGTAGAGTAATCCAATACATTCCTATGAGAACTAAATCCAAATTTCATTAATAACAAAGTTCAAGGTCATATTACAGGAGAATGGAATTTAGATGTTCATAACGGAACTATAACCAACTTTATAGCAAATTTTTAGTTTCGCCTATGGATAGTTCAGTAGGTCATATTCACCAAATAACAAACTTTAAAGATAATAAAGAAAAAGGAAGGATTCGACTTACGCTAGATAATAGTTTATCAACTAATGGAACTGTAAATATTAAATTAAATGGCATAACTATATGGGATGATGTAGACATATCAATATCAATTTCTAAAGGCAGTACATTTGGTATCGATCCAAATGATAATGAAACAGGAAATCATTTTGGAAATTAGCAAGTATATGGAATTGTTAGCCGTTTAATTGTGTAGAAAACATCAAAATATTAGTGAATATATTGTAATAGAGCAAATGATATATACAATTTGCATAATTCAACTTAAATCAAGGTTACGATTTATCTGTAAAAACTATTTAATAATTTTTAATCTATTTCATCATACTATTATTTAACAATAAAATGAAAAATATAAACCTTTTAAATTAAAGAAAATTAAATAACTAGGTGGTTAAATATAATAAAATTTTAATAACTTTATTTTTCTTTTTT